>NZ_JAQUAL010000042.1:0-9169 GCF_028687295.1 Simplicispira sp. | reverse complement strand
CGGCCTCGCCCACCGCCACGCCCACGCGCGCCAGCGCCAGCGTCCAGAACCCTGTGGCCATGCCGCACAGCGCCGTCATGGCGCTCCAGGCGGCGCAGCAGTAGGCGACGAAGTTGCGCCGGTTGGCGCGGTCAGCGTAGCGGCCAAACGGAATGGCTAAGGTGCTGTAGAACAGCGCGAACGCCACCCCGGTGAGCACGCCCATGGCGGTGTCGGACACGCCAAACTCCTGCTTGATCGGCTGCACCAGAATGCCCATGATCTGGCGGTCGATGAAGCTCATGGTGTAGACGAACAGCAGGATCAGCAGGGCGTAGTGGCTGCGCCAGCCGTGGGCGGGTTGTGTCATGGAAAAGATCCTCGTCGTTGCAACTGGTAGTTTCTGGCGCTGCGTGCTTTTCAAGGCCAGTGGGGGCGGTGGACGGCGCCTGTCAGGGTGCCGCAGCCCAGGGCCGTTGAAGGCATTTTTTGGCGATGGCCCGGGGCGGGCATCGTCCGCTCAGACGATGGCGTGTGCAGGGCCATCAGGGGGTGGAATCGGCGTGCAGTCCGGTTTTACCCGCCCAGGGCTGGCCCTTGGACGCGGCCCAGGGCATGCCCCCGCGTGTGGCAGGGTGAACCGGAAAATAGAGGATCAAAATGGCCTCCAGCGCCCGCCCGGAAAGCGCGAGTAGCTCTCTTTTCAGGAGCTATTTTCAGAATAAGGGCCGAAATAGCTTCCAGCCCTTATGCAGCAAGCGCGAGTAGCTATGCTTTCAGGAGTGGGTGGCGTATCGCCACGGGTCGGTATGCCGTGGCAAGCCCGCGCCGAGTCTGCGCTGGAAAGGTGCGAAAGCGCGAGCGCGTCAGCACACCAGGCTGCCGCCGTTGACTGGCAGCACCTGGCCATTGACCCATTCGGCCTCGGGCGAGGCCAGGTAGGCCACCGCCGCGCCCACGTCCTGCGGCGAGCCAGCGCGCCCCACCGAGGCGCTTTTGCGTGCGATTTGCTCCGAGCCTTCCCAGTTGTTCATGGTGCCCAGCGACAGCGCATTGGCGGTCACGCCGTGGCGGCCCACTTCGCCCGAGAGGTTGCGGACAAAGCCAATGGCCGCTGCCTTGGCCGCGCCATACGCGCACAGCCCCATACCGGTGGCGGTGCGGGCGGCGTCGGAGTTGATGGCGACGATGCGGCCCCAGCGGCGCTCGATCATGGACGGCAACATCGCCTGGCAGGCGTGCATCAGGCCGTGCAGGTTCAGTTGCAGCCAGGCGTCCCACTCCGATGGCGGCGACTCCAAAAACGGGCTGTAGCCCCAGCCCTGCGCGGGGATGCCCGCGTTGTGGACGAACACATCGATGGCGCCGTGCTGTGCCAGCAGCCCTTGCACCATGGCAAAGATGGCGTCGCGGTCGGTCATGTCGGCGGTGGCGGCAAAGGCTTGCAGACCCTCGTCGCGCAGCGCCTGGGCGCCTGCTTCGGCGCGGTCGCCAAAAAAGTCGTTGATGACCACGGTGGCGCCCTGGCGTGCCAGCGTCTGCGCTACGCCAAAGCCCATGCCGCGTCCGGCGCCACTGACCAGTGCTACTTTGCCGTCGAGTCGGAACATTTTGGGGGTGTCTCCTGTGAGTAGATCAATGAGGGGTGAATGCACAGCTTGCGCGGTTTCACCCCCAGTCGCCTACCGCAAATGGACGGGGCCAGAACAGCGGCGCTGGGTCAGTACCCCATTCAGGGCTGGGGAGCGGCGTCGGGCGGCAGGATATGGATGTGTGCCTCGCGCAGCACGGCATCGGTGCTGGCCTGGGGCTGCAAGCGCAGCGTTTGCACCAGCCGCAGGGGCGCTTGCAGGTGCAGCGGCCCACTCAGGCCGGGCCAGCTGGCCGTGATGCGGGCCTCATCCCCCAGCACCAGCAGGCTGTCGATGGTGAGCTGCGCCGGGTTGTGGCCCGCTGGCAGATCACCCCGGCTGAGTGAACGCAGCCGTACGCCATGGCTGTGCACCATCCAGCGCACCTGGCTGCCCGGTGGCCACTGCGCGTTCAGCGTGCAAGCCAGTGGCTGTGCGCCCGCTTGCAGCCAGGTCACGCCCGCACCGGGGTCGTGGCGCACGATGTGGCCATCGAAGATATTGCGCACGCCGATCAGTCGGGCGGCCGCTTCGTTCACCGGGTGGGCCATCACATCGCGTGGCGGGCCGCTTTGCAGCGTGCGGCCCTGGGACAGCAGCACCATGCGGTCGCCCAGCAGCAGCGCTTCGTTCAGGTCGTGCGTGACCCGGCGCAGTTCGCGCCAGACGGTGACGGGTGGCTGGCCCAGGGCTTGGAATTGCCTAATTCCCCAGGTCGCGGCCCAGGCGTCAACACGTTGGTAGCCCATGACCTGGCCGGTTTCGACTTCAAACGCCAGTTGGTGCCCGCCCGTGCCATCCAAGTGCGGCCCCACGTCCACCGACCCACCGACGTTTTTTGCAATGTATTTAGCTATGTAGCCCGCCGCGCCCCCGGCCTGCATGGCTTTGACGTTGACGCGGTTTTGTTCCGCGCCGCGCTCTTGCCCGTCGTCACTCAGCCAGTATTCGCGCACGACCTGCGCTGCCTGGTCAGCCGCGCCCTGGTCTTTGAACCAGATCAAGGCGTGCCAGTGGGGGCAGCCGTCGTGGTGCGGCTCGGCCACGCGGAACCCGTACATCGTCACGCCCAGGCGCGCGAGTTTGGCCCGTGCCCGCGCCCACATGGCGCACAGCCATTGCTGTGCATCGCGGGGTGTGGCGCCGTCGTAGCGTGCATTTTTTGTGGCGCGCCCAGCCTTGCCGCGCGGGGCGTGCATGGCATGAAAGCGGGATGGGCAGGTCAGGGTGAAGAAGGCCCCGACGTGGCCCGCTTGCTGCGCGTATTCTTCGCAGCCACGGATGCGGGTCATCAACTCGCCGCGCCGAATGTCTCGGTTGGCCACTGAGAAATCGGCCAGGGCTTGCAGTGTGTAAACCTGGCCTGCCTCATTGCGCACCAGGGTCTTTGCCAGCATTGCCGCGTTGCGTTCGATTTGCTGGGTGCGCCGGGCCACGGCTGATTCGCTGGCGTAGGCGCCCCGGGTTTTGTTGACCAGGCCCAAGCGGATTGCGCCGTGTTCCAGCACGCGGGCGACTTTTTTGCGCAGCGCACGGCGCCACCAAATATGGCACTCGGCCCGCGCGATGGTGCCCGCTGCTGTCTTGCCGCGCGGGGCTCCCACTCCCGCAGCGCTGCACAGTTCGCGCACGATGGCAACTTGCTTTTGTTCGATTTCCTGCGCGGTGCCGTCGTCTTGTGCTGTCAATTTTGATAGCAACTCAGTGACGGTTGACGACATGATTTTGGCTTTTTCGCCAATTTCAAAATCGCTCAGACTGCACGCGATGGCGTTGCCGTGGTCTTGCTGGAATTGCTCCAGCCGGGCCAGCCATTCAGAATTTGCCAGCCACACTGGTTCACCGGGCGCCCGGCGTGCCAGGGCATCGACGGCCCCAGCCCACTCGGGGGGCACGGTGCGCTTGATTCGCCCGGCCCGGCGCTTTGCCGCTCGCTGCTCATTGCTGACCGACAGGCCAACATCGTTGTATTTTTTCACGGCTTACCAGCGGCCTGACAGCGACACCAGACGGGAAAACGCCACTTTGGCCGCGCGCACTTCGCTTTTGATTGCCTCGCGCTCGGGGCCTGGCAGTTCTCGCCAATCTCGGGTTGCCAGATCGGCCAGGTCGCCGTCCACGCCCGCCAGCAACAGCATAGCCATGCGATGGCCTACCGACAGGCCCGACCACTCGCGGCTTTCAGAGTCCGATTGACGGCCACGGGTTGCCAGTTGGGTGTATTCGTCACGCAGGCCACCAGGGCCGAACAAGCGCGCCTTGGCCGTGGCAGCGGTGTTGGGTTGCGGGGCGGTCATGCTTGCCCCCCTTCCACGGGCACCACGGCACCGCAGCTACCGATTTTTTCCAAGACGGCAATGCAGCGCCGGGCGTTGCGCAGTGTCATAGCGCGCGGTTTGTGATCGACCCGGCACCAGTCGCCATTGGCCCCCACGAAATGCACGCCCCCGCGTTGTTGGTGTGCGCGCGTGCCCCAGCCCGCCGCGTACATCCCCGCATCCAATCGCACCGCCCATTTGCGCCCCGAATTCTGCATTTTTTGCCCCTGGTAAGTAAACGCAACATTTACGGCCCTGACGCTATCATGCAAACGTGGCGTTAACAATCGCGCCGCGCCGCTTTATTGCGTAAACGCAACATTTACAAAGGTTTTTTTATGCAAAGCACCATGCAACTGCTCCAACGCGCGTTGGAAAAGCACACCGCCGCAGAACTGGCGCGGCGCATTGGCGTTGATCGACAAATTTTCACGAACGCGAAAACGCGCGGCAATCTCAGCCCCGCCGTGGCCGGGGCGCTTGCCGATGAGATGGGAGAGGATTCGATGGGCTGGGTCGCCGTCGCAGCGCTGGAAGCTGAACGGGAAAGCCCTTGCAAAGCGCGCGCAATTCGCGCGGCTGAAAAGTGGCGGAGACTGTGAGATTCGAACTCACGGACGGTTGCCCGTCGGCAGTTTTCAAGACTGCTGGTTTAAACCACTCACCCAAGTCTCCGGGGTTGGAAGCTGCGTATTTTAGCTGGTTGCGCGCGCGATTTTGACGAGCCTGTAGCGCGTTTCGATGAACTGGGCCACTTCAGTTGGTTGTCCAGGGTGTTGAGGTAGATCATGATGAAGGGTCTGAGCCCTTGGCCCTTGGCCCTTGGTATGCATGGGGGCACTTCCAGGTTGGAACCTGCATGGGGGCTGCCGACTGGGTGCCAAGAAGCGGGGTTGGACTTGTCTGATTTGCCGCGTGAGACGCACGGGTTCAGCAATGCCTTGAATCGCCGCGCTCACGCTGTCCTAAAATAAGCACTCTATCGAAAGAACCGTCATGGCCGCAGCCATGAAAGGCTTTCATTCTTGCAGCCAAATGTGGTGAAGATGACCAAGCCTTTCATATCTCTGTGTCCCGAGATCACTCGGGCAGACGCATTCAATCTCATGGACTGGTTGGAAGACGAGCACGTGACCCGCTACCTGAGCGATTCGCGCCACGTCTCGCGCTTCATTGAGCAGGTCATTGGGCGGGTTCAGTTGCCTATCCTGACGCACCTGTTCAACCAAGGTGGCCGGTTCTTTATGGCCTACGACCGGGATGATGTGCCGGTCGGCTTTGTGCGTCTCGTCAAGGCAGGTACGGACTGCGAGATGGTCTTGGTCATCGGCAACCGCGATAACTGGGGCCGCAAGCTCGGGGCCAGCGCCATACGCGAAGGCATGAAGCTCGCGTTCTTCGATATGCGGGCCGAGAAACTCATCGCCAAGATCCACGCGGACAACGAGCGCTCGCTGAAAGCCTTTGAACGCTGCGGTTTCCTGCTGGAAAGCCAGACGCCTGCCCTGCATTCCTTTGCCATGAGCTCGGATCGGTATCTCCGGCTGTTGCGCGAAAGCCCCGCAGATTACGTCACCGATATCCACATTACCGAAGTCGATAAAGCGCGGCTCAGGAGCCTGCTTGCGTTCGAGCACACCTCCACTGTGTTCGAGCTGGAGCACGAGATTGAGCGGGCCATCGTCGTTGATCCGCACCAAGTGGCGCAGGATGTTGTCACGATGAATTCCAGGGCCTTGGTGCAGCTGGACGATGAAAAAGTAGAAGTGGCGCTGGTTTATCCAGAAGATGCGGACGGTAGTGTGGGGAAGCTGTCGGTTTGCTCCGGCATTGGCACCGCGATCCTGGGCTACAAAGAGGGTGATGCCTTCGACTGGCGCATGACGAACCGAACCCGCCACATCCGGATTGAGAAGGTGCTGTACCAACCGGAAGCCGCAGGCGATTTCCACCTGTAGGTTTGCACGCTGCGCTACAGCCGCTAGCGGCGCCTGAGGGCCCGGAGCTACCAGGAGCAGGTGGTCAAGCTGACTTCGTCCAGCGCGGACAAGTCACTCACCCTGCGCTTCGTCGCTGAAGACGAGTATTTCATGCAACTGCCGGGGCCTGTTGGGCCTTGCTGGCATGCGTTGGTTGCGCTTTTTTGTCTTTGACCACCATCGCCAGGCCGGTGACTTGTGTGTAATTGTGTAGAAGACCCAGGGGGGGATACGGCACAAGAATTGCGCAGGCAGTGTGCTGTCGCATAGACTCGCACCACTGTATGCACAGTGATTCATAACCGACAGCTTTTGGAGACAACGATGCAGGATCGCCCGCACACCCCCTCTCGCCGCAGTTTTTTTGCTGGAGCCGCTGCTGCCGGTGCCGCTGCCACTGCGGTGGTGGCTCTGCCACGTGCAGTGGGTGAGCCCGCTGCTGCGCCTTCTTTGCCTGCCCGTGAGATGCCTGAGCGTGGTGGTGGTTACCACCTGTCTGAGCACGTGAAGCACTACTACAAGACCACACAAATCTGACAGGAGGGCAGCGCCATGTTGCTGACCAAAAAAACTTCTTCTGCGGCGCCGGTATCAGGCGCTTCGCCTTTTGTTCACAGCTTGCGCAGAGGCTTGGCACAAGCGCTGCCAACAATGGACCGCCGCGCGTTTTTGCGCCGCTCGGGTTTGGGTGTGGGCGTGGGCCTGGCAGCTGCCCAGTTGACGCTGGTGAAAAAATCCAATGCCGCCGAAGGCGCCAAGGTGGCTGTTGGCAGCAGCAAAATCGAGGTGCGTCGCACGGTGTGTACCCATTGCTCGGTGGGCTGCGCGGTGGATGCGGTGGTCGAAAATGGCGTCTGGGTTCGTCAAGAGCCTGTGTTCGACTCCCCCATCAATTTGGGGGCGCACTGTGCCAAGGGCGCGTCGCTGCGTGAGCATGGCCATGGCGAATACCGCCTGCGCTACCCGATGAAGCTGGTCAACGGCAAGTACGAGCGCATCAGCTGGGATGTGGCCCTCAACGAAATTTCGGCCAAGATGCTGGAGCTGCGCAAGGCCAGCGGGCCTGATTCGCTGTATGTGGTCGGTTCGTCCAAGCACAACAACGAGCAGGCCTATTTGCTGCGCAAGTGGATGAGCTTCTGGGGCAGCAACAACTGCGATCACCAGGCGCGCATCTGCCACAGCACTACGGTGGCTGGTGTGGCCAACACCTGGGGTTATGGCGCCATGACCAATTCGTACAACGACATGCAAAACAGCAAGGTCGCTTTGTACATCGGCTCCAATGCTGCCGAAGCCCACCCGGTGAGCATGCTGCACATGCTGCACGCCAAAGAAACCGGCTGCAAGATGATTGTGGTGGACCCGCGCTTTACCCGTACCGCTGCCAAGGCCGACGAGTACGTGCGCATTCGCTCCGGCACCGATATTCCTTTCCTGTTTGGTCTGCTGTACCACATCTTCAAAAATGGCTGGGAAGACAAAAAGTACCTCCACGACCGTGTCTATGGCATGGAGAAGGTGCGCGAAGAAGTCCTGGCCAAGTGGACGCCCGACAAAGTGGAAGAGGCCTGCGGTGTGCCCGAGGCGCAGGTGCTCAAGGTAGCGACCATCCTGAACGCGAACCGGCCAGGCACGATTGTCTGGTGCATGGGCCAGACGCAGCACAGTATTGGCAATGCGATTGTGCGGGCCTCGTGCCTGTTGCAGCTGGCGTTGGGCAACGTGGGCAAGAGCGGCGGCGGCACCAACATTTTCCGGGGCCACGACAACGTGCAGGGCGCTACCGATGTGGGCCCTAACCCCGACTCCTTGCCCGGTTACTACGGCCTGGCAGAAGGTGCCTGGAAGCACTTTGCCAAAGCCTGGGGCGTTGACTTTGAGTGGATCAAGGGCCGCTATGCCAGCCCGGCCATGATGACCAAAAGCGGCATCACGGTATCGCGCTGGATCGATGGTGTGCTGGAGAAAAACGAGCTGATCGACCAGGACTCCAACTTGCGCGGTGTGTTCTTCTGGGGCCATGCGCCCAACTCGCAGACGCGCGGCTTGGAGATGAAGCGCGCCATGGACAAGCTCGATTTGCTGGTGGTGGTGGATCCTTACCCATCGGCCACCGCAGCCATGGCAGCCATGCCCGGCAAGCCAGAAGACCTCAATCCCAACCGTGCCGTGTACCTGTTGCCTGCGGCCACGCAGTTTGAGACCAGCGGCTCTTGCACGGCCTCCAATCGCTCCATCCAGTGGCGTGAGAAAGTCATTGAGCCGCTCTGGGAGAGCCGCACCGACCACATGATCATGTACCAGTTCGCACAGAAACTGGGCTTTGACAAAGAGCTGATCAAGAACGTGAAGCTGCACAAGGTCAAGGGCATGGATGAGCCCGTGGTCGAGGACATCCTGCGCGAAATCAACCAGAGCTTGTGGACCATTGGCTACACCGGCCAGAGCCCTGAGCGCCTCAAGGCCCACATGAAGAACATGCATGTGTTCGACGTGAAAACCCTCAAGGCCAAGGGTGGCAAAGACCCTGAAACCGGCTACGACTTTGCGGGTGACTACTTCGGCCTGCCTTGGCCTTGCTATGGCACGCCCGAGCTCAAGCACCCTGGCTCGCCCAACCTGTACGACACCTCCAAGCACGTGATGGATGGTGGTGGCAATTTCCGCGCCAACTTTGGTGTGGAGCGCGATGGTCAAACGCTGCTGGCCGAAGACGGTTCCCACTCTTTGGGTGCCGACATCACCACCGGCTACCCCGAGTTTGACCATGTGCTGCTGAAAAAGCTGGGCTGGTGGGATGACCTCACCGCCGCGGAAAAAACCGCCGCTGAGGGCAAGAACTGGAAAACCGACATGTCTGGCGGTATACAGCGCGTGGTCATGAAGGTGCATGGTTGCCACCCGTTTGGCAATGCCAAGGCGCGTGCGGTGGTCTGGAACTTTCCCGACCCGATCCCGCAGCACCGCGAACCTTTGTACGGTACGCGCCCGGACATGGTGGCCAAGTACGCCACCCACGACGACAAAAAAGCCTTCTGGCGCCTGCCCACGCTCTACAAGTCCATCCAGGACAAGAACGTGGCGGACAAGGTTTATGAAAAATTCCCGCTCATCCTGACCTCGGGCCGGTTGGTCGAGTACGAAGGCGGTGGCGAGGAAACCCGCTCCAATCCCTGGCTGGCCGAGTTGCAGCAAGAGGCTTTTGTCGAAATCAACCCCAAGGCGGCAGCTGACCGGGGCATCCGCAACGGCGAGCGTG
>NZ_JAQUAL010000196.1:0-4984 GCF_028687295.1 Simplicispira sp. | reverse complement strand
GGCTGACCATTGCCAAGATGCTGACCGAGCTGATGGGCGGCGAACTCACGCTCACCAGCCAGCCCGGCGTGGGCTCGGCCTTCCACATCAAGCTGTTCCTGCCCGAGGTGCATGCCGATGCCTGGGGAAAAAACCCCACCAAAGCGCGCCCGGCCCAGCCGCGCCGCGCCTATGCCGGGGCACGCCGCCGCATCCTGGTGGTGGACAACGAAGAGGCCGACCGCGAACTGCTGGTGCAGCTGCTGGAGCCCCGGGGCTTTGCCTTGCGCCAGGCCAGCAGCGGGCACGACGCGCTCGACCTGCTGGCCAGCGGCTACCGGCCCGACGCCCTGCTGCTCGACCTGGCCATGCCCGGCATCGACGGCTGGGAGACGCTGCGGCGCGTGCGCCAGATGGCGCTGCCCGACCTGCATTGCGCCATCGTCTCGGCCAACGCCTTTGACAAGGGGCTGGAGAACGCGCTGGGCATCGGCCCCGGGGATTTCATCGTCAAGCCCATCCGCCACAGCGAGCTGCTGGACTGGCTGGAGCGCCGCCTGGCGCTGGTGTGGGTGGATGCGGCGGCGCCCGCTGCGCCCGCCGCCGCCCCGGTTGCGGCGCCCGCGCCGCTGGTTTTTCCGGAGGGCGCGGCGCTGGCGGCGTTGCAGCACAGCGTGTCGCTGGGCTACTACCGGGGGATTTTGAACGCGCTGGACGAGATCGAGCGCAGCCACAGCGGCCACGCCGCGTTCGTGCAGACCCTGCGCGCGCTGGCCCAGGCGTTCCAGTTCGAGGCCATGGAGCAGATTCTTCAACAGGCACCCCATGCACCCCCACCTACCCCCTGAGCTTCCCCCTGAGCCCACGTCGGCGCCCCCGATCCTCGACCGCGCGCACGGCGACGTGGTGCTGATCGTCGATGACGTGCCCGACAACCTGGCCGTGCTGCACGATGCGCTGGACGAATCGGGCTACACCGTGCTGGTGGCCACGCGCGGCGAGGCGGCGCTGCAGCGCGCCGCGCAGGCGCTGCCCGACATCGTGCTGCTGGACGCCCTGATGCCCGGCATGGACGGCTTCGAGGTGGCGCGCCGCCTCAAGGCCACGGCGCAGACGGCGCACATCCCCATCATCTTCATGACCGGGCTGACCGAAACCGAGCACCTGGTGGCGGCGCTGGCGGCGGGCGGCGTGGACTACGTGACCAAGCCCATCAAGCCCAAGGAAGTGCTGGCGCGCATGAACGTACACCTGCAAGGCGCGCGCCGCGCCCGCCAGGAGGTGCGCCAGGCCGGGCAGGCGCGCAATGCGCTGGACGCCTTTGGCTACGCCAGCATCACGGTGCGCGTGGGCGATGGGCGGCTGATGTGGCAAACCCCGCTGGCGCGCGATCTGCTGCTCGATTACTTTGGCAGCAGCGCGCCCTATGCGCCCACCGTGGTGCTGGACTGGCTGCGCCAGCACCTGCCCGACCTGGAGCGGCTGGCGCAGCAGCAGCAAGAGCCGCCGCGCCTGAACGTGCAGCAGGGCGCGCGCTGCCTGAGTTTTCGGCTGCACCAGCAGACCGGCGATGGCGAGGGCGGCGGCGACTGGCTGATCGTGATGCGCGAGGTGTCCGATGCCGCCGTGATCGCCTGCCTGGGCCTGGGCTTCAAGCTCACGGCGCGCGAGGCCGAGGTGCTGTACTGGCTGGTCAAGGGCAAGACCAACCGCGACATTGGCGAGATTCTGGGCAGCAGCCCGGCCACCGTCAAAAAGCACCTGGAGCGGGTGTACGTCAAGCTGGGCGTGGAAACGCGCACGGCGGCGGCGGGCATGGCCATGGCGCGCATCCGCCAGTCGCACCCGCAGTTCGAGGGGTAGGCCCCAGCAGCCCGCAACGTGGCACAGTCCTTGCGTGGCACAGGGCTCTAGCCGACGGAGTTCCCATGCACGCATTGACCTTACCCGCTGCGGACCATTACGACGAGATGCTGCTGCCCAGTGGCGCCATCCGGCCGCATTACCAATCCTTTGCCAACTGGCTGCACGCGCAGACGCCCCAGGCGCTGGCCAAGAAACACGCCGAAGCCGACTTGCTGTTTCACAAGGTCGGCATCACCTTTGCCGTGTATGGCGACGAGGCCGGGGCCGAGCGGCTGATTCCGTTTGACACCGTGCCGCGCATCGTGCATTCCAACGAGTGGAAGATGCTGGAGGCGGGCCTGCGCCAGCGGGTGACGGCGCTGAACCGCTTCTTGTGGGACATCTACCACGACCACGACATCATCAAAGCCGGGCTCATTCCCGCCGAACAGGTGTTTGCCAACGCCCAGTACCAGCCCGCCATGCAGGGCCTGGACTTGCCGCACGGCATTTACGCGCACATCACCGGGGTCGATCTGATCCGCCATGCGGACGGCGGCTACTACGTGCTCGAAGACAACCTGCGCGTGCCCTCCGGGGTGAGCTACATGCTGGAAAACCGCAAGATGATGATGCGGCTGTTTCCCGAGCTGTTTGCCCGCTACCCGGTGGCGCCGGTGGCGCACTACCCGACCTTGTTGCTCGATACCCTGCGCCACTCCAGCGACGCGGAAAACCCCACCGTGGTGGTGCTGACACCGGGGCCGTGCAATTCAGCCTACTTCGAGCACGCCTTCCTGGCCCAGCAAATGGGCGTCGAGCTGGTGGAGGGGCAAGACCTGTTCGTCAAGGACGACTACCTTTACATGCGCACCACCGTGGGCGCGCAGCGGGTGGACGTGATCTACCGGCGCATTGACGACGCCTTCCTCGATCCGCTGGCCTTCAACGCCGACTCCATGCTCGGCGTGCCGGGCCTGTTGTCGGTGTACAAGCAGGGCCACCTGATCTTGGCCAATGCCATCGGCACCGGCGTGGCCGACGACAAGTCGATCTACCCCTACGTGCCCGACATGGTCCGCTTCTACCTGAACGAGGAGCCCATCCTGCACAACGTGCCCACCTGGCAATGCCGCAAGCCGGACGACCTGGCCCACGTGCTGGAGCACATGGCCGAGCTGGTGGTCAAGGAAGTGCATGGCGCGGGCGGCTACGGCATGTTGGTCGGGCCAGCCTCCACAGCCGCCGAGGTGGCCGACTTCAAAGAGCGCGTGCGCGCCAACCCCAGCAACTACATCGCCCAGCCCACGCTGTGCCTGTCGAGCTGCCCGACCTTTGTCGAAAGCGGCATTGCGCCGCGCCACATCGACCTGCGCCCGTTTGTGCTCAGTGGCCGCGAGGTGTCGATGGTGGCCGGCGGCCTGACGCGCGTGGCCCTGAAAGAAGGCTCGCTGGTGGTCAACTCGTCCCAGGGTGGCGGCACCAAGGACACCTGGATTCTGGAGGCCTGAGATGCTGTCACGTACTGCTGCCCAACTCTTTTGGATGAGCCGCTACCTGGAGCGCGCGGAAAACCTGGTGCGCATGCTCGATGTGACGCACTCGCTGTCGCTGCTGCCGCAGTCGCGCGGGGCCATGACCGAGTTTGCCGCACCGCTGGCCGTCACCGGCACGCTGGACCCGTACATCGCGCAAAACCGCAAGCTCGATGGCGAGGCGCTGTTTCACTACATGGCGCTTGATTTGGACAACCCCGCCTCGGTGCTGTCGTGCCTGAAGCTGGCGCGCGAAAACGCCCATGCCGTGCGCGGCAAGATCACCGCCGAAATGTGGGAGGCGATCAACGCCAGCTGGCTCGAAGCGCGCGAGATGCCCCGGCGCGGCATCACCGATGTGTCGGGCTTTTTTGACTGGATCAAGGAGCGCTCGCACCTGTTTCGCGGCGCCACCTACGGCACCTTGCAGCGCAACGATGCCTACTGCTTCATCCGCCTGGGCACCTTCATTGAGCGCGCCGACAACACGGCGCGCCTGCTCGACGTCAAATCGCAACTGATCGAGCCTGCCGTGGCCGGTTTGGCGCCGGTTCATCTGCCGCAGGAAAGCGCCCCCGAGTTTTATGCCTGGAGCGCGCTGCTGCGCTCGCTGTCGGCCTTTGAGGCCTACCACGAGGTGTACCGCGATGCGCTGGAGGGCCGCCGCGTCACAGAGCTGCTGATCCTGCGCCCCGACGTACCCCGCAGCCTGCGCGCCTGCTGCGATGAAATCCGCACCATCCTGCCCGACATCGAGGCCCTGCCAGGCTCCTTGGACGCGGGCCGCGAGGTCAAGCTGCTGGCGGGCAAGCTGGCACTGAAGCTGGAATATGGCGTGGTCGATGACATCCTGGACGCTGGCGTACACCGCTGGCTGACCGACTTTCTGGCCCAGTCGGCCCGGTTGGGCGACGCCATTGGCAAGGCCTACCTCGAAGCCAATTGAATGCCGGTTTTTTGACCCCCGCAAGGAAACGCTATGCACCTGCTCATCGCCCACGAAACCGTTTACCGCTACGACCGGCTGGTGCAGCGCAGCACGCAGTACCTGCGCCTGACACCGCGCCCCGGCCACGGCTTGAAGGTGCTGTCCTGGCAGCTCACCCTGCCAGCACCGGCATCGCGCTGCCTGGATGCCTACGGCAACATCATGCATGTGCTGACGCTGGACAAGCCGGTGAGCGACATCCATCTGCTGGCCCGTGGCGAGGTCGAAACCGACGACAGTGCGCCCACGCCCGACCCGCAAGACGAGCTGCCCGCGCAGCTGTTTCTGCGCGACTCGCCCCTGACGCGCGCAGACGCTGCGCTGCGCCAGTTTGCCCACGGGCATGCGGCGCAGGTGGCGTCCGACCCGCTGGCGGGCCTGTTGCACATGATGCAGGCGCTGGTCGTGGTCATGCCCTATACCCCGGGCACCACCGACGCGGCCACCCCGGCCGCCGAGGCCTTTGCCAACCAGAACGGCGTTTGCCAAGACCACGCGCAGGTCTTTGCTACCTGTGCGCGGCTGCTGGGCCTGCCCGCGCGCTACGTCAGCGGCTATCTGGCGGCCGATACCGAGCATGTGGCCAGCCACGCCTGGGCCGAAGTGCGCCTGCCCCAGGGCTGGCTGGGTTTTGATG
>NZ_JAQUAL010000195.1:0-5006 GCF_028687295.1 Simplicispira sp. | reverse complement strand
GCCGCTTTTTTGTCCCCATGACCCACCCCTGCCTGACCTGCGGCGCCTGCTGCGCCAGTTTTCGTGTTGACTTTGCCGTGCAGGAGCTGGAGGGCTGCGGCGGGCGCGTGCCCTGCGGGCTGGCCGATCCCATCACCGAGCACCTGCACCGCATGCGCGGCACCGACTACCGCAGCCCGCGCTGCGCGGCCCTCACCGGCAAGCTGGGCGAAAAAGTGGCCTGCGGCATCTACGAATGGCGCCCCTCCCCGTGCCGCGAGTTCGAGGCGGGCAGCGACGCCTGCCACCAGGCCCGCCTGCGCCACGGGTTGACCCAGCCCGTTTAGGCCTGCACACAGACGCGGTTGCGCCCCTCGCCCTTGGCCTGGTAGAGCGCGGCATCGGCGCGTTGCAGCAAAGCGCTGGCGCCGTCCTCATCGCCCGCCCGCAAAGCCGACACCCCCAGGCTGATCGTGATGTGGCCCACCTGGGGATACTCTTGTGCAGCCACGGCCAGGCGCAGGGCATCGGCAGTGGCCTGTGCTTCTTTCAGGCCCGTGTCAGGCAGCAAGGCCACGAATTCTTCCCCGCCAATCCGTGCGGCCACATCGCTGCGGCGCAAGCGCTGCTGCAAGGTGCGCGCCAGGCCCTGGAGCACCTGGTCGCCTGCGCCATGGCCGTGGGTGTCGTTGACGCGCTTGAAGTGGTCCACATCCACCGTCAGCAGGCTCAAGGGCCGGCCACTGCGCCGGGCCAGGGCGATGGCGAAATCAAACTGCCCCTCCAGCCCGCGCCGGTTGAGCAAGCCCGTGAGCGGGTCGCTGCGCGCCTGCATCTCCAGCGCCTGGTTGGCCTTTTGCAGCTCCTGGGTGCGCTGGCGCACGGTTTCTTCCATCTCGTGGCTGTGCGCCAGCAGCCGCCGCGTCATGCGGTCGAGCGCGCTGGAGAGAATTTGCACCTCGCGGCTGCTGTGGCTTGGCACGATGCTGGCGCCTGCGGTGCCCGCACCAATCTGGTGCGCTGCCTTGGCCAGCGCGTACAAATCCATGCTGATGCGCCGCGCCGCCAGCCAAGCGATGGCCGCGCCCAGCAGCGCCACCAACAGCCCCACACCGATGGCAATGCCCTGGGCACGGCGGGCTTCGGCAAAGGCCAGCGCCAGTGGCTCGCGCGCCACGACGTACCACCCCAGGCGGCTGGCCGGGCCCTGCGCACTGACATGGGCCAGGGCAGTGAGGTAGCTTTGCCCGTCTTGCCAGAACGCTGCGCCGACACTGGTGCCCGATGGCAACCCCGGCAGGCGCTGGCCGCTGGCGCGGTAAGCCTCGGTCTGGCCCTGGGGGGCATAGATGACCTGGCCCTGGCTGTCAAAAATGAACAGTTGCAACTGGCGCTCGGCGGCCCACGGGGGCAACAGGCTCTCGATGACTTCGCGCGTCCAGTCCCAGCTGCCGTGGATGGCGAGCACGCCCACGGTCTGGCCATCGCGCACGATGGGCGCTGAGAAATCCACAAAACGCTGGGGCTCGCCGCTGGCGCTGGGCGGCAGCAGCTTGGCCAGAAGTTTGGCCGGGTGGACATCGCCCACATGCACGCCACGCAAGCCCTGGCTGAACCAGGGGCGCTCTTTCACGCTCTGGCCCAGCAGCATGTCGCCCGTGGCGGCGCGCACCACGCCGTCCAGATCGGCCACGCCTATCCACAGGCTGTGCGGGTGTATGGCCTGGCTGCGCGCCATGGCTTGGTGAACCATTGGCGACTGCAAGCCATGCGCCCACAAAGGCGTCGATTGCGACAGCACCTGCACCTCGCGGCTGCGGTCTTGCAGGCCATTGGCCAGCATTTTGGCGGCGTTGCGCGCAGCCAGTTCGAGGGATACACCGGCCTGCTTTTGCAGGTGCTGGCGCAGCATGTCACTCAGCAGCGTGGACAGCAACAGGCCCAGAACAATGACCAGCAGGCCAAACACCACCGCAATCTGGGTGCGCAGGCTGGCGCGGCGCGGGCGTGCAGGGATATTCACGTTTGCGCACATGCACGGCGCCGCCGCAGCAAGGCGGCATCGCCAAGGTGAACGCCAGACGCCATCTTGGTAGCGGCAGGAACCAGGCGGCAATGGCTGGCACGGTGTGCAGAGGAAAAAGCCAACAGGGGTAGAAAAATCATGCGCGGCACTGTACACAAAGCAGCGCGTAAACTGCGCACCCTTGCGCCTGCACTGCTGGGCGCGCACAGGAGGTGCAGCATGAAATGGGAAGGCAACCGAGAGTCCGACAACGTCGAAGACCGGCGTGGTGCAGACAGTGGTGGTGGCAGCAGCGGCCCGGTGTTTGGCGGGCGCAGCATTGGCATTGGCACCATCGTCATTGCCCTGCTGGGGGGCTGGATTCTGGGCGTGAACCCGCTGACCATTCTGGGCCTGCTCAGTGGCGGCGCCCCCCCGGCGCAGGTGCAGCAGGCGCCCGCGCAGCGCCCACCCGCCGATGACCGGCTGGCCCGCTTTGTCTCCACCGTGCTGGCCGATACCGAAGACGTGTGGGCAGGCGTTTTCAGCCAGGGCGGCGCCCGCTACCAAGAACCGCGCCTGGTGCTGTTCCGGGGGGCCACGCCCACCGCCTGCGGCACCGGCGAAGCGGCCATGGGGCCGTTTTATTGCCCGGCCGACCAGAAGGTGTACATCGACCTGGGTTTTTACGAAACCCTGAAACACCAGCTGGGCGCACCCGGCGAATTTGCCCAGGCCTACGTCATTGCCCACGAGGTCGGCCACCATGTGCAAAACCTGCTGGGCATCAGCGACAAGGTCGACAGCCAGCGTGGCCGCATCAGCCAGGTGCAGTACAACCAGCTCTCGGTGCGCCTGGAGTTGCAGGCCGACTGCTTTGCCGGTGTCTGGGCGCACCATGCCCAGACGGCACGGCAAATTCTGGAAAACGGCGACATCGAGGCCGCCATGAACGCTGCGGCCAAGATCGGCGACGACGCCCTGCAACAGCAAAGCCAGGGCCGCGTGGTGCCCGAGAGTTTTACCCACGGCTCCAGCGCACAGCGCGTGCGCTGGTTCAACAACGGCCTGCAACACGGCAGCGTGCAGCGCTGCGACACGTTTTCTGCGCGCAGCTTGTAGGTCTTTGCCCCAGCGCTGCTGCCCACGCCAGTTTTTGGTCAAAATGGCATCAAAGCCAATAGGGATAGGCGCAAGCAGCTATCAAAAATATAGCTGATTGGCGCTATCGCAGTGTCTTTTTTACGCGAGCGCGGCCCGGCATCGGCGGCAAAACCAAGGGTTTTACCGGTGCTGGTGCGACAATACCGGGCTAAATGACAAGTTCTTTTTCCAATTTATCGCTGGCCGAGCCGCTGGCGCGCGCCGTGGCCGAGATGGGCTACGAGTCCATGACCCCCATCCAGGCGCAGGCCATTCCGGTGGTGCTTACTGGCCAGGACGTGATGGGTGCCGCCCAGACCGGCACCGGCAAAACGGCAGCCTTCTCGCTGCCGCTATTGCAGCGCCTGCTCAAGCACGAAAGCAGCTCCACCTCGCCCGCGCGCCATCCGGTGCGCGCGCTGGTGCTGCTGCCCACGCGCGAGCTGGCCGACCA
Organism: Simplicispira sp.; assembly: GCF_028687295.1. Classification (NCBI taxonomy): domain Bacteria; kingdom Pseudomonadati; phylum Pseudomonadota; class Betaproteobacteria; order Burkholderiales; family Comamonadaceae; genus Simplicispira; species Simplicispira sp. Next base: position 1,425 of record NZ_JAQUAL010000195.1, on the reverse strand, counting down.
GGTGGCCCAGCAAATCGCGCTGTACGCCAAATACACCAAGCTGCGCAGCACGGTGGTGTTTGGCGGCATGGACATGAAGCCGCAAACGCTGGAGCTGAAAAAAGGCGTTGAGGTGCTGGTGGCCACGCCGGGCCGCCTGCTCGACCACATCGAGGCCAAAAACGCGGTGCTCAACCAGGTCGAGTACGTGGTGCTCGACGAGGCCGACCGCATGCTGGACATCGGCTTTTTGCCCGACCTGCAGCGCATCCTCAGCTACCTGCCCAAGCAGCGCACCACGCTCTTGTTCAGCGCCACGTTCTCGCCAGAAATCAAGCGATTGGCGGGCAGCTACCTGCAAGACCCCGTCACCATCGAAGTGGCGCGGCCCAACGAAACCGCCTCCACCGTCGAGCAGCGCTTCTACAGCGCGGGTGACGACGACAAGCGCCGCGCCATCCACCAGGTGCTGAAAACGCGCGGCATCAAGCAGGCATTCATCTTCGTCAACAGCAAGCTCGGCTGTGGTCGCCTGGCGCGCAGCCTGGAGCGCGAGGGCCTGAAAACCGCCGCGCTGCACGGCGACAAGAGCCAGGACGAGCGCCTCAAAGCCCTTGATGCTTTCAAGCAGGGCGAAGTCGATTTGCTGGTCTGTACCGACGTGGCCGCGCGCGGCCTGGACATCAAAGACGTGCCAGCGGTGTTCAACTTTGACGTGCCGTTCAACGCCGAAGACTACGTGCACCGCATTGGCCGCACGGGCCGCGCTGGCGCCTCGGGGCTGGCGGTGACGCTGGTGTCGGGCAGCGATGCGCGCCTAGTGGCCGACATCGAAAAGCTGCTCAAAACCAAGCTCAACATCGAAACGCTGGCCTACGATGACGCGCGCCCCGAACGCACCAGCAGCCGCCCCAGCGAAGGCCGCAGCGACCGGGGCGAACGCACAGAGCGTTTCGAGCGCCCTGCACGTCCAGAACGCCCCGAGCGCTACGAAGGTTCAGCGCCGCGTGCGGCATCGCGCGGTGGTTTCCGCCCCGCCGTGGCCTCGCGCGATCCGTTCTTCGAGAAGCCCTATGAGGCCCCCACCGAAGCCGCGCTGGCCCAATGGGAAGCCGCCCGCAGTGCCCCAGCGGTGCGCGGTCTGTCGGCCAACATCAAGCCCAAGCGCAAGGTGGCGGCGCTGTTCAAACCGGTAGACCAGGGCGCGCAGGCCTGAGCCACCAAGCGCCCGGCTTTTTTCATGGCCAAAATGGCCTGCAACGCCCGCCATACAAGCGCAAGCAGCTACTAAAAAAGTAGCAACCCAACCCGGCACTTCAGCCCAATGCCAGTCAGTTAACCGCTGACTGGCATTTTTTCGGAGGGTACTTGCTGCGTGTGGATCGTTTGACCTCGCGCGGGAAGGAGCGCCCGGTTCGACGAGGCGGGAGCACGAAGTGCTGGGCC
>NZ_JAQUAL010000041.1:0-22546 GCF_028687295.1 Simplicispira sp. | reverse complement strand
TGCGCTTCATGGTCGAGTCCAAGGTGCTGCCCGGCTCCGTGCTGGCGCGCCGCGTGGCCGAGAAAGCCGCCCGCATCGAGCAGGAAACGGGCCGCAAGCCCGGCAAAAAAGAAAGCAAAGAGCTGAAGGAAGAAGCCAAGCTCGACCTGCTGCCCATGGCCTTCACCAAGCAGGGCGCGATGTGGGTGTGGATTGACCGCGAGGCGCGCTTTTTGGTGCTGGGCACCTCATCCCAGGGCCGCGCCGACGAGGTGGTGAGCGCGCTGGTCGAGGCGCTGCCGGGGCTTTCGGTGTCGCTGCTGGACACGCAGACCTCGCCCGCTGCCGCCATGGCCCACTGGCTGGCCACGCAAGAGCCGCCTGCCGGCTTCAGCATCGACCGCGAGTGCGAGCTCAAAAGCGCCGATGAAGAAAAAGCCGTGGTGCGCTACGCCCGCCACCCGCTGGACATCGAAGAAGTGCAGGCGCACATTGCCGCTGGCAAGCTGCCCACCAAACTGGCGCTGACCTGGGATGGCCGCGTGTCGTTCATCCTCAGCGAAGGATTGCAAATCAGAAAGCTGGCGTTTCTGGACGCCGTGATGGAAGGCAAAAGCCAGGACGACAGCGGCTTTGATGCCGATGTGGCCATTGCCACGGGCGAGCTGCGCAGCCTGATTCCCGACCTGATCGAGGCCCTGGGCGGCGAGAGCGAACGCGGCATAGGCGCTGCGCCTGCCGCCGCCACCACCGCCCGGCCTGCCGGTGCCAGCGCTGGCACCGTGACCGGCCCGGCCACCGCGCCGCCCGATACCGACCCCGACGCAGCGCCGTTCTGAGCCGCGTTAGGCGGTTGGCAACAGGCGGCGGCTGCCTCCCTGGTGCAGTTCAAACGAGCTGATCGCGTTGACCAGCTCTTGCGCCTGGTGGTTCAGGCTGGAGGCGGCAGCGGCCATTTCTTCGACCAGCGCGGCGTTTTGCTGCGTGGTTTGGTCCATTTGCACGATGGCATCGCCCGCCTGCGCCACGCCCGCGCTTTGCTGCACGCTGGCCGCACTGATCTCGGCCATGATGTCTGTGACCTGGCGGATGCTGCTGACCACCTCGGTCATGGTGCTGCCCGCCTGATCGACCAGGGCGCTGCCGTGGCCCACCCGCTCCACGCTGGCTGAGATCAGCGCCCGAATCTCCTTGGCCGCATCGGCACTGCGGCTGGCCAGGTTGCGCACCTCGCTGGCCACCACGGCAAAGCCCCGGCCCTGTTCACCGGCACGCGCTGCCTCTACGGCTGCATTCAGCGCCAGGATGTTGGTCTGGAAGGCAATGCTGTCGATCACGCCAATGATGTCGGCAATTTTCTTGCTCGAATCATTGATGCCCTTCATCGTGTCCACCACCTGTGCCACCACCGTGCCGCCCTGCACGGCGATGGTGGAGGCGCTTTGCGCCAGCTGATTGGCCTGGCGCGCGTTGTCGGCGTTTTGCCGCACGGTCGAGCCCAGTTGCTCCATGGCCGAGGTGGTTTGCTGCAATGCGCTGGCCTGCGACTCGGTGCGGTTGGACAGGTCGTTGTTGCCCTGGGCAATCTGCATGCTGGCCGCAGCCACCGACTCCGAGCTGTGCTGCACCTTGCCGATCATGGCCACCAGGGCCTGGTCGGCCCGTGCCAGGTCATTGACCAGGTCGGCAATCTCGTCCTGGCTGGTGGCCGGTTGCACCCGGCCCAGCTGGCCTGCCGCCATGGCGCGCACCGACTTGGCCACCTGCTGGATGCTGTGCCGTGTGCCCAGGTACATGCCGACATAGAGATACACCGACACCACAATGCCCAGCACCAGCAGTGCCGCCACCAGGTTGCGCTGCAAGGAGGCTGCTGCGGCGCGCTCGGTCAGCAGCTCGGCCAGCACAGCGCGGTTTTGTTCGACCAGCGCCCAGGCCGCATCCAGCGTGGGCTGCGCCGCCTGGGCGGCCTCTGGCGCCGTCACGGTAATGGCATCGCTGGTGGTGAAGTGCTTGCGCACATGGGCCAGGTAGTCGGTGGAGGTGCTCTTGAGCTGGACGAAGTAGGGCCGGATGCGCTTGTCCACATCGGGGTTGGCCTTCATGGATTGCGCCAGCAGGTTCTCGACATTGCCAAAGGTGTCTTTCAGGCGCGCCTCGGTCACTTCGTAGAACACCTTGTCTGCCGGGGTGATGGTGCCGCGCGCGATATTGAGCGTGGTGTAGGCCGCAATGCGCACGGCAATGCCGGCGGTGCTGGGCGTGTTGTTGGCCAGCGGGTAGCCCAGGTAGAACAAGTCCAGATCAGGCTCCAGCGCCATGCCCGAGCGGTCGCCCATATCGCGCATGAACGCGTAGAGGCGGCCATATTCCGGCGCGTGGGCGGCAAAGGCTTTTTGCGCATAGTCGGCATCCAGCGGCAGGGCTTCGACCTTCTTTTTGAGTTCCGTCCAGCCGCTGCGCAGGCCCTGGGCCTCTTTGGTCATGTCAAACAGCGGTTGGATGCGCGCCACTTCGGCCTCGATCTCGGCCAGCTTGCGCTCGACCACCACCGCCTGCTGGCTGAAGCGCTGGCGACCCGACTCATCGCCCACCGGCGTGGTGATGGCGATGCGGCGGCTGTCGATCAACACCTTGTTCCAGTCCACCAGGTAGGCCATCAGGTCAACGGCGGCGTGCTCGGACGCCAAAGTGTGGGCGCGGCTGTGCAGCAGCCCCCATTGGGACAGCCCCAGGTACAGCAAAAAGCTGAAAACCACCAAACCAGACAGGGCAAACTTCATGCCGAACCGCAAACGATTCATCAGGGCAACGGCAGGCGAAAAGAAACTGGACACGACAAGGCTCCAAAAAACGAAAGAATGTGCTGCTGGCCAAACGCCAGACTGTCTGCCAAATGTAAGGACGGATACTTACCAAAAGACGGGCCATAGACCACAGCACAGCAGAATTAACAGCGCTGTGGTATGGGCGCCACGCAGTACCACCGCCTGGGTCACTGCCGCCGGGCACCTGCCGGGGCCGGGGCTATTGGCGGCGCGGGTGCAGCCAAATCCGGGAAAATCCGGGGCTTTGTGCATTCACCCAGAAAGCGTTAACCCGTGACCGATACCACCCCCGCCACCACTCCAGCCCCCGCCCTACCCGACCGCCTGAGCATTGACCCGCGCAGCCCGCACCACATCGCCGCCGTGTTCCAGCACGACATCGGCATCGTGTTCAATGGCAAAGAGCGCTTTGATGTGGAGGAATACTGCGTCAGCGAAGGCTGGGTGAAGGTGCCCGCTGGCAAAACCCTGGACCGCAAAGGCCGCCCCCTCCTGATCACGCTGAAGGGCCAGGTCGAGGCGTTTTACAAATAAGCGCAGGCTGCGTGCCCGCTGCACTCCAGTACATCAAAAATGTGAGCTGCTCGCGCCCATGTGGATTGGGCTGGAGGCAAAAAACTCTTGAAACCGTGGATGGTTGTTACTGCAGGCGGGGAGGGGTTGCTGATAGCCACCAGCTTCCCCGCGAGGCAGCGCGCCGAGTGTCCGTTTCGGCTGGTTGCACCGCTCCCAGCGGGTGCTCGATTGGTTGCTATCGAACCGAACCAGACGTTTGTTGCTGCCATCCGCCGTCAACTCAATCGAAGCCTAGGTCGGGCTGCTGATAGCTCTTCAATCTGCCTCTCTACCTCAGCGCTTGGAGGTGTCTCTGCGACGGCTATGCAAACAGGGAAAGTCTTACGGATTGGATTGGTAAGGTTGCTCGCATGCACCGTGACCATGAAGCTGCCCGAGTGCACACCTGTCTCCCTTGGAAAACGAATGCCTGCGGTGAAGTCTTCAGGCTCGCGGGCGTGTCGCCATTGTTCACATTCGAGGGAAAGGTAGCTGAGCGGTGCGCCTTGCGTCCCGTCCTTCCAATAAAACAGGTTGGGATCGCGGCTGGTCGAGAAATTACGCAGCGGGGGCACGGTGTCGAAATGGCCCCGCGTGGGTGACAACCAAGTAACCGGATCAGACATACCTCCAAAGGCGAAAGGTGAAGCTGGCTTGATCCGCCTTCGATGTCCACTCGGCGCAAGCGGAGGTTGGGGGAACTTGGGCGCCTCTCTCGACTTCAGTTCATCACTGTCCTCATCGTCTTCGCGTTGGCACGGCCGCACTATGCGAATAGGCCCTTTTGCCTCTAACTCAATTAGTGCGTCGATAGCGGGGCGCGATCCAACGTTTGAAATGCGAGTCGTGATGGTTGGCCACTCCAAGCGCTTGTTGAGCGCCATATGAATGGCTCGCAAATAGCCTCGGCAATCCTCTTTCCACTCCGAATAACGTCTTTTGTAGCGTTCAATTTCTTCAGCCGAGGAAGGCGTGAATACCTCCGTTTCTTTGCCGAAGAGCGATGCCATGGGCCCCCTTTGCTCGACAACACTTTCCCATGGTTCGGAAGGTCCGAAGTCAGTTGCTTCCGGATAGCGAGAAAAAACAATGGCCAAAAGAGCGGCGATCTGCTCTTCAGAGAGAGCCGAATAAATAGTGAACGACAGTTCAAGGCCACGAGTGCTCGCATCCAGTAAACCCACTTCGAACTTCGGCTCGCTCTTTTGGTACCGCTCCAGCTCACTTTTCAACGCACCTTCTCTACGCGAGGCGTCGTCGGGCTCAGGAGGCAGCAACCATTCGTCAGGGATTTTCTTGAATGGAAGACTCATCTCCCGAGCGCTGAACATCGGACCGTGGTCATACGTCAGCAACAAGGTAGAAGATCCAGCGTTTGCCTTGTAAAAGGCCAGCGCGATACCAACAAGTTGGTCGTCTTGGGAGTCATAGTTGAGCTCATTGCCAGCGTCCGGGTCAGGGCGCATGGCTCGTGCCATTCGAAGGCGGACGGTCGGTCTCTGCTTAAGCACAAGTCCTTCTTCTGGCGCGTCTAGAAGCTCAGAGATGAGCGCAGCAGCCGAACGTGACCTCGACGCTTGGCGACTGTTCCCCTTTGCCTTGAGTGAATCCAGTTCAGTCTGTACTGGTCGCGTGATGAGCAGTTCAATGTCGCCTTCGTGGCCCAGCAGCATCCAGTCCAGTTCCCTTAGCGGTTTGCACTGCAGAAACAGGTTCGTATCGGGGAACACTGAAAGAATGTCAGGCATACAACATGGAATCCTTGTTTCGTTGAAACGTCGATGCCCGGGTTGGGGGCATACATGAGCGAATTCTGCCGCAGTCTTGAAGGTGTCCTTCTGGCCGCAAGCAGCCAGTCCAGCGTATTCACCGGGCGGCCCCCGCCAGCGCCCCGCCTTACCGCCCCAACAACCCCCGCGCCACCAGCTCTTTCATGATCTCGGAGGTGCCGCCGTAGATGCGCAGCACGCGCGCGTCTGTCCAGAAGCGGGCGATGGGGTATTCGGCCATGTAGCCTTAGCTGCCAAACAGCTACAGGCATTGGTTGGCTACGCTGCACTCCAGCAAATCAAAAATGTGAGCTGCTTGCGCGCATGCCGATTGGGCTAGAGTGCAAAAAGCCTCTTAAAAACCGTGGATGGCTTTCACGCCCCGCCTGCGGCAAACAGCAGGGTGTCCGCTTCGGCGGGTTGTGCCGCTTCCAGCGGGAAAGCAGCCAGTCCATAAAATCTTTCGATGAAAAAAACCGGAAAAATTTTTGCCTTGTTGTCACTCGTTTGGAGCTGCGCCGCGATGGCCATGCCCCAGGCTATAGAGCAGCAAGAGTGGGCTCATTTTTTTGAGGGCGCCCCCGCTGTAGGAACCATTGCGGTTCTGGACGCGCGTAACGGCACTGAGAAATTGTGGGTGCATGCCACCGAGCGCGCCAAGCAGCGCTTTTCTCCTGCCTCTACTTTTAAAGTTCCCCACAGCTTGTTTGCATTGCAGGCCAAGGTGGTCAAAGATGAATTTGAGGTGATCGCTTGGGACCAAAAGCAGCGCGGCAATCCGGCGTGGAATCAAGACCAGGATTTGCGCTCTGCGATGCGCAACTCGACGGTTTGGGTGTTTGAGCGGTTTGCCCAAACCATGGGTCAGCACCAAGAACATCAATGGATGCAGCAAATTGGCTATGGCAATGCGGCCACCACTGGCGCAGCACCTTTTTGGGTAGAAGGCGACTTGGCGATTTCCGCGCTGGAGCAGCTGGAGTTTTTGCAGAAGCTGTATCGCAATGCGTTGCCGTTCGAGCTGGCGCACCAACGTTTGGTGAAAGACCTGATGGTCAACGAAGCCGGCAGCCATTGGATTCTGCGAGCCAAAACGGGCTGGACAGGAAGCATTGGCTGGTGGGTTGGCTGGGTCGAGCATCCCAACGGCGCGGTATTTTTCGCCATGAATATCGACACACCCCATCGCATGGGTGATGTGGCCAAGCGCCAAATCATCACCCGGCAAGTGCTCCGCTCGATGGCGGCTTTACCGGATTAGGCTGCTTGGTTGTGTCGCTCCCAGTGGGTGGCTCAATTGGCTGCTTTTGGCCCTGAGCGGTCATTCACGCCGTGCAGGTGAATGCGCAAGCAGCCCCCCTGATACCCTTCTGCCTCTTACTTCACAACGCCCGGGCCAGGTTGGTTGTTCCCAGGGCAACGAAGACCAGGAACAGTGCCTGCTGGAATGCCGGACCGGCGAGTCGGCCTCTCAGTTTTTCGCCGAGCTTCAGGCCCACGAACGCTCCGACAAGCGCACCGCCCAAAGCCATGGCCGTCGACGCCGACATCCACTCTGCCTGCGCCGATGCCTGCAGCCGGAATGCCAACGCCAGCGTGGCCACCGTGAACGACAGGCCAAGGGCCTGGACGGTCGCGTCCTTGTCCAGCCGCAGCGACTGCAGGTAGGGCACCCAGGGAAGCACAAAGACGGCGGTGAGCGACGTGACCAGTCCGGTGGCCAGTCCCACGATTGCGCCCACCCATCGGCCACTGTCAGAGAGATCAGGCAACGTGGGGCGCCACAGGCCCCAAAGGCCATAGACAACGAGGACGCCGCCGAGCCAGAGGGAAGCCGCATCGGCGGGGGCCGTTCCACCGATACCCGGCGCGAAGGCTGTGACGAGCGCGATCGCCAGCCATCCTGGCCACAAGCGCTCCCCGAGCTGTCGCAGGTGCGGACCTCGACATTGCGCTACGTTCGTGGCCAGGGACGGGATCACCAGCAAGGCCGCAGCCTGCGCTGGCGGCATCCACAGCCCGAGCAAACTCATCGCCACGGTCGGTAACCCCATGCCGGTGATGCCTTTCACGCCTCCAGCAAGGGCGAACACCACGACCACCATCAAGACTTGAATCGTTTCCATGGCGCGATGGTGTCCCAGTACTGGTCCCCGCGTCCATTCGATTCACCTGCGCCTATCCTTCGGCGATTCCGTAGGATGCATCCCATGGCCACCTCTGCACGACGCACCGTCGACTACCGCATCGCCCCCTTCGACCTGCATCTTTTTTCTGCGGTGATCGCGCACGGCACCATCACCGCAGCCGCTGAGGCAGTGAACCTGTCATTGGCCGCCGCCAGCGCCCGCTTGAAGGCACTCGAGGACGCAGCGGGAGCCCGCCTGCTAGATCGCTCGAAGGCGGGTGCGGCACCCACCGATGCTGGGCGGGCCATGGCGCGTCACGCGAGCCGCGTGCTGGCCGAACTCGAGTCACTGCATGTGGAGATGGCGAGCTTTGGCCACGGCTTGCGTGGCACGGTTCGCCTGCTGTGTAACACCGCGGCGATGTCGGAGGCGTTGCCACGGACGCTGGGGCACTTCCTCACGACGAACCCCGAGATCGACGTTGATGTCCAGGAACTAGCGAGTGACGCCGTGCTTGATGCGCTGCGCCGCGGCCTCGCCGAGATCGGCATTGTGGCGGACTATGTGGACACGTCCGGCCTCATCGTGCGTCCCTGGCTGGACGACCGCTTGGTGGCGTTGTTGCCCCGAGCCTGGCCGATGGGAAAGCGGCGATCGATCCCCTTCGGCGAATTGCTAGAGCGCCCACTGGTTGGCCTGTCCGCCGACAGCGGGCTCAGCCGGTTCCTCGCCGCCCAGGCCAGTCGCAGCGGCCGAGTACCTCGACACCGGGTTCGGCTGTCCGGATTCGACGCAGTGGCGCAACTGGTGGCCGCGGGTGTGGGGGCAGCGGTCATGCCGGAGAGTGCAGCGTTGCGATTTCAAGGAGAGGCAACCCGGGTCGTCGCACTGTCGGATGCCTGGGCGCATAGGAAGCTGTTGGTCTGCATGACGCCGCAGGGAGTCGAGTTCACAGGCGTTCGGGCCCTTGCCGACGCACTCGTCACCAGTTGAATCCGATGGGTCACGCGCTGTCTCGGTCCGGCAGAAGCAATCGACCCGTTAGCCGATGTTGTTCGCAAGACCGCGTCTGTCCGCTCCTGGCCGAAAGCGGCCAATCCAGCGCATTCACCGGGCGGCTCCCCCAGCGCTCTGCCTTACCGTCCCAACTACCCCCCGCGCCACCAGTTCTGTCATGTGCTCTGAGGTGCCACCGTAGATGCGCAGCACGCGCGCGTCCGTCCAGAAGCGGGCGATGGGGTATTCGGCCATATAGCCGTAACCGCCAAACAGTGGCAGGCATGGGTGGGCCACGCGGCACACCAGCATTCAAAAATGTGAGCTGCTCGCGCCCATGTGGATTGGGCTGGAGGGCTAAAAGCCTCTTGAAACCGTGGGTGGCAGCTGCTGAAAGCGGCAGTGTGGGAGGCGGGCTGCTGGTAGCCGCTCACAGTGGGCGATTTGACGGCGGTATATACTGTGTTTTTATACAGTTAAAAGGATGTTTATGAGTAACTATGTGACCGTTGGTGCATCCGATTCCGCAAAGTCCAATGCCTTCTACGATGCAACACTGCAGACCATCGGATGGAGCAAGCACATGGAACATCCAGGCTGGCGTGGCTACTCAGAAGGCGGCACAGGCAACGGATTTACCGTGTGGGTCTGCACCCCCGTCAACGGAGAACCGGCCAGTGCTGGTAACGGTTCCATGATCGGATTCATGGTCAAGTCCTGTGCAGAAGTGGATGCTTTTTACAAAGCGGCCATGCTCCATGGCGGCACCGATGAGGGGGCACCGAACCCGCGTCCCCAATATGGGCCGAACTGGTATGCCGCCTATATGCGCGATCCGTCTGGAAACAAGATTGGTGTTGTCTATAACGGTTAGGTAAAAGCGTGGCCCCCGAGGGTGTGCAGTGCCTGGGATGCCACTTTCGTACTGGCCCAGCGCCCCGCCTTACCGCCCCAACAACCCCCGCGCCACCAGCTCTTTCATGATCTCGGAGGTGCCGCCGTAGATGCGCAGCACGCGCGCGTCCGTCCAGAAGCGGGCGATGGGGTATTCGGCCATGTAGCCGTAGCCGCCAAACAGTTGCAGGCACTGGTCGGCCACGCGGCCCATGAGTTCGCTGGTGTGCAGCTTCAGGGCCGAGGCGGCTTCGGGGCTGAGGTCGCTGCGCTGGTAGGCGTCCACGCTGGCGTTCAAAAATGCCTGGGCGGCGGCGATGTCGGTGGCGCAGGCGGCCAGCGTAAAGCGCGTGTTCTGGAACTGGCCAATGGCCTGGCCAAAAGCCTGGCGCTCTTGCACGTAGCGCTGTGTTACGTCGAGTGCGCCCTGGGCGCCGTGTACGGCCTGCACGCCGATGATGAGGCGCTCGCGCGGCAGCTCGCGCATCATCTGCGCAAAGCCCTGGCCTTCCACGCCGCCCAGCAGGGCGTCCAGCGGCACGCGCATATCTTCAAAGAACAGCTCGGAGGTGTCGCCCGCGTGCTGGCCCACTTTGTCCAGGTTGCGCCCGCGCGAGAAGCCGGGCGTGCTGGTGTCCACCAAAAACAGGCTCACGCCCTTGGCGCCCGCGCTGGGGTCGGTTTTGGCGGCCAGCACGATCAGGTGGCAGTTCTGGCCGTTGCTGATGAAAATTTTGCTGCCGTTGATGACGTAGTGGTCGCCGTCTTTGCGCGCCGTGGTGCGCAGGGCCTTGAGGTCGCTGCCCGCGCCGGGCTCGGTCATGCCGATGGCGGCAATGGCCTCGCCCCGGGCCATGCGCGGCAGCCAGTGGGCGCGCTGCGCCTCGGTGCCGCAGTGCAGCAGGTAGGGCGGGATGACGTCGTTGTGTACTTGCACGCCGCCCACCAGGCCGCCGTAGCCCCGGCGCGCCAGCACTTCGGTCACGGCAAACGAAAAATGCACGCTGGCGCCCGCGCCGCCGTAGGACTCGGGCACGTCGGCGCACAGGTAGCCTTGCGCCCCCATCTGCGTGAACAGGGCGCGCGGCACCTGCCCGGCACGCTCCCAGTCGCGGTAGTGGGGTTCGATCTCGGCGTCGCAAAAGCGCTCCAGCGATTGGCGGAACAGGTCGAGTTCGGCGCGCTCGTCGGCGCTCAGGAAGTGGTTGGTCAGCATGGTGCTATGAAAATGAGAGCTGCCAGCGCTTGCCAGATAAGCGCTGGCAGCAAAAAAGACTCAAACCCGTTCAAAGATGGCCGCGATGCCCTGGCCGCCGCCAATGCACATGGTCACCAGCGCGTAGCGGCCCCCGGTGCGGTGCAGTTCGGCAATGGCTTTGGTGGTGATGATGGCGCCGGTGGCGCCCACCGGGTGGCCCAGCGAGATGCCCGAGCCGTTGGAGTTGACGCGGGCGGGGTCAAAGCCCAGCTCCTGGATGACGGCGCAGGCCTGGGCGGCAAAGGCTTCGTTGGACTCGATCACGTCCAGGTCGGCCACCGTCAGGCCCGTGCGCGCCAGCACTTTTTGCGTGGCGGGCACGGGGCCGATGCCCATGTAGCCCGGCTCCACGCCGGCGTGGGCGTAGCCCACCAGGCGCGCCAGCGGCTTGACGCCCAGCGCGCCGATGCGCTCGCCCGCCACCAGCACCACGGCGCTGGCACCGTCGTTGATGCCCGAGGCGTTGCCCGCCGTCACGGTGCCGTTGTCCTTTTGGAAGGCGGGCTTCATGCCTGCCAGCGCCTCCAGCGTGGTGCTGGCGCGCACGTGTTCATCTTCCTGGAACAGCACCGTGCCTTTGCGCGTGGCGATTTCTACCGGAACGATCTGCTCTTTGAAGTGGCCCGCTGCGATGGCGGCGGCGGCGCGCTGCTGGCTTTGCAGGGCCAGCTGGTCTTGCATCTCGCGCGTGATGCCGTAGCGCGCGGCCACGTTCTCGGCGGTGATGCCCATGTGCATTTTTTGCCAGGGGTCGTGCAGGATGCCGAGCATGTAGTCGATGCTTTTGGCGTCGCCCATGCGCGCGCCCCAGCGGGCGGCCTGGTCGAAGTAGGGGCCGCGGCTCATGCTCTCGCTGCCGCCGCCCACGGCCACGTCGCAGTCGCCGTAGCCAATGGCCTGCGCGGCGCTGATGATGGCCTGCAAGCCCGAGCCGCACAGGCGGTTGACGTTGAAGGCGGGCGTCTCAATAGGGCAACCGGCGTCGATGGCGGCCACGCGCGCCAGGTAGGCGTCTTTGGTGTCGGTGGGGATGACGTTGCCCATCACCACGTGGCCCACGGCGTCGGGCGCGAGGCCGCTGCGCGCAATGGCGGCCTTCACGGCGGTGGTGGCCAGCTGGGTGTTGGGCACGTCTTTCAGGGCGCCGCCAAAGGTGCCGATGGCGGTGCGGGCGGTGCTGACAACAAAAACGTCGCGGTGGGACATGGTGGGGCTCCTGGAGGTGTCGGAAATAAAGGGTGCGTTCAGCGGCCTTGGAAGGCGGCGGGGCGTTTGGCGTAGAAGGCTTCAATGCCTTCGCGCAGGTCGTGTGTGCGGGCGCAGTCGCCAAAGGACTGGGCCTCGGCGCTGAGTTGTTCGGGCAGGGCGCGGTCGAAGGCGCTGCGCAGCAGGCGGCGCATGTGGCCGTAGGCGCGCGTGGGGCCGTTGGCCAGTCGCTGGGCCAGTTGCTGCACGGCGGCGTCCAGCTCGGCGGCGGGCACGGCGCGGTGGATCAGGCCCCACTGCTGCGCCTGCACGGCGTTGAAGGCGTCGCCCAGCAGGGCAATCTCCAGCGCACGGTTCAGGCCCACCAGGCGCGGCAGCGCCCACGAGGCGCCCACGTCGCAGCTGGTGCCCAGGTTGATGTAGGCGAGGTTGAAGCGCGTGGTGTCGGCGGCCAGCACCAGATCGGCTTGCAGCATCAGCGACAGGCCCGCCCCGGCGGCCACGCCATGCACCTGGGCGATGACGGGGGCGTTCAGCTGCGCCAGCAGGGCCACGGCTTCGTTCAGCGGCGCCAGCAGGTCGGCGGCGCCTTGCACGGGGTCGGCGCGCAGGGTGGCCAGATCGCCCCCGGCCATGAAGCCTTTGCCCGCGCCGCACAGCACCACGCAGCGCACGCTGTCATCCTGGGCCAGGCTGCGCACGGCGGCCAGCAGCGCCTGGGCCATGGGCACATCCACGGCGTTGAGCGCACCGGGGCGGTGAAAGCGCAGCGTGGCGATGGCGCCGTTGCGCTCCAGCAGCAGCGGGGCGTCGGCGGGGGCGTCGGGGGGGTGGGGCAGGCTCATGGGGGACGGTTTGTTTGCTATGGATATGGGAGCTGGTAGCGCACGTCTGTAGGCGGTTTCAGTATCCAATCGTGCTGAAACTGTCTGTGGGTGTGCGCTAGCAGCTTCTCTTTTAATAGCGCAGGCGGCGGGGCTGCGCCAGCGGTGCTCAGCGGTACAGGGCCTCGATTTCTGCGGCGTAGGTCTTGTAGATGCTGGAGCGGCGCACCTTCATGGTGGCGGTGACTTCGCCGTCGTCGTGGTCGAGTTCTTTGGTCAGCAGGTGGAACTTGCGGATGTGCGACACCTGCGCCAGCCGCTCGTTGCCCTGGGCGATGGCCTGCTCTATCAGGGCGCGCACCTGCGGCATCTCCACCAGCGAGCGAAAGTGCGTGAACGCCAGGCGCTGGGCCTCGGCCCATTTGCCCACCGTCTCGTAGTCGATCATCACCAGCGCGCTGACAAACTTGCGCCCGTCGGCCACCACGATGCACTCCTTGATGTAGGGGCTGCCCTTCATGGTGTTCTCGATCTCGGAGGGCGTGAGGTTCTTGCCGCCCGCCGTGATCATGATGTCCTTGAGGCGGTCCACGATCTTGAGCTGGCCGCGCTCTTCGCGGATCACGTCGCCGGTGTGCAGCCAGCCGTCCTGGATGCTTTGCGCCGTGGCTTCGGGGTTTTTGTAGTACCCGGCAAACACCATCTCGCCCTTGATCTGGAACTCGCCCGCCTCGCCGATGCGCCACTGCACGCCCTGCGTGGGCGTGCCCACCGTGCCCACCACCACCTGGTCGCGCGGGTGGCCAGTGACCATGCCGCTCGATTCGGTCAGGCCATAGACCTCGATCAGCGGCACGCCCAGCACCCGAAAGAACCGCACCACGTCGGGCGGGATGGGCGCTGCGCCCGTCAGCGCCACCTGGGCGTTGCGCAGGCCGATGAAGTTTTGCAGCGCGCGCAGCACCGTCCAGTAGCTGGCAAAGTAGCGGGCCTTGTCGGCCAGGCTCCATTGGCTGCGGGGTTTTTCTGCGAGGTGGGCGCAGGCGGCGTAGGCCCGATCAAACAGCGCGCGGCGCAGGCCGCCGGTTTCTTGCAGCTTGATGCTGATGGCGGCGTGCATTTTTTCCCAAATGCGGGGCACGCCCAGAAACATGGTGGGCGCCACTTCGCGCAGGTCTTCCTGCACGGTGCGGATGGATTCGCCAAAGTTCACCTGCGAGCCCAGGTACAGCGGGCAGAACGTGGTCAGCATCTGCTCGGCCACGTGGCACAGCGGCAGGTAAGACAGGTGCGTGGTGTCGGCTGACAGGCCCAGGCGCTCGATGATGCCGGGCGCCGCGCCGCGCATGTTGCGCCACGAAATCATCGCGCCCTTGGGCTTGCCGGTGGAGCCCGAGGTGTAGATCATCAACCCGGTGTCGTCCAGCTGCTGGCGCGCCAGCGCCTGGTCGATGAGGGTGGTGTCGCGCGTTTGCGCGCCCAGCGCCTCGACCTCGGCAAAGGTGCAGATCAGGCGGCGCATCTCGGGGTCGTGGCTGCGCAGGCCCTTGGTTTCCATGACCACGATTTTTTTCAGGCGGGGCAGCTCGGACAGGGCGGCCAGCACCTTGTCGGTTTGCTCCTGGTCTTCGCAGACCATGACCTCGATGTCGGCGTGGCCCACCACGTAGGCCACCTCGTGCGTCGGGCTGGTGGGGTACACGCCCACCGTGACGGCGCCGACCAGGCCCGCGCCCATTTGCGCCAGCACCCATTCGATGCGGTTCTCGGAGATCACGCCCACGTGGCCGTTGTCGGGCAGGCCCAGGGCGCGCAGGCCCAGGCCGAAGTGGCAGGCGCGGCGGTAGTAGTCGGCCCAGGTAAAGGGCTTCCAGATGCCGAAGTCCTTTTGCCGGATGGCGATGCGCGTGGCGTCCGTGCGTGCGCGTTCGCGCAGCATTTGCACCAGGGTCAGTTCAGGAAGGGGGGTGGAAACAGACATATCGGACTCGCGCGCAGTCATGACAACCAACGCTTGCGGCGTTTGTAGTGCTTGATTTCTTTGAAGCTCTTGGCCTCGCCACCGCCGCCCATGCCGAGGTAGAACTCGCGCACGTCGGGGTCGCTGGCCAGCCGTTCGGCAGAGCCGTCGATGACGATCTTGCCGTTTTCCATGATGTAGCCGCTGTGCGCCACGGCCAGCGCCACGGTGGCGTTTTGCTCCACCAGCAGCATGGAGGTTCCGCGCTCGGCGTTGATGCGGGCAATGATGGTGAAGATGTCCTCCACCAGCTTGGGCGACAGGCCCAGCGAGGGCTCGTCCAGCAAGATCAGCTGGGGCTGGGCGATGAGCGCGCGGCCAATGGCCAGCATCTGCTGCTCGCCGCCCGACAGGTACCCGGCCAGGCCCTTGCGCCGCTCGTGCAGGCGCGGAAAGTATTCATAGACCAGATCAAAGTCGGGCTTGGGCGCGCCGTGCGCGGTGTGGGGGCGGCCCGTGAGGGCGTAGGTGGCGGCGATCAGGTTTTCTTCGACCGTGAGGTCTTCAAACACCCGGCGCCCTTCCATCACGTGCGACAGGCCCGCGCGCACCAGCTGCTGGGGCGCGTGCTGCGCCGTGCTCTGGCCGTTGAACAAGATGGTGCCCGCATCGAGTGCGCCATCTTCCAGCGCCAGCAGGCCCGACACCGCTTTGAGCGTGGTGCTCTTGCCCGCCCCGTTGCTGCCCAGCAGGGCCACGATCTGGCCGCGTGGCACGACCAGGGACAGGCCACGCAGGGCCTGCACCACTTTGTTGTAGATGACCTCGATGTTGTTGACGGCGAGGACGTGGTCCGTGGACGGCTGGGTCATGGTGCGCTCAGGGATTACAGGGTGATCCAGTCGGAGGCGGGCAGCATCTTCTGCGCCTTCATGTCGGCCTTGTAGACGCGGCCCACGGGGATGGAGTTGCCCTTGATGGTGACGGGCACGCCGATCAGGCCACCGGTGTCGAAGTCCTTGATGGAGTTGAGCGCGGCCTTGAGGTTGGTGCCGTTGAGGGGCTTGCCCGCCTCCAGGCAGCGTTTGGCCGATTCGGTGAACAGCATGGCGGCCAGAAAGCCTTGCATGTAGGCCGTGCTCTGGTACTCGGGGCGCATGGCGCGGATCTTGTCCAGCATGGGCGCCTTGGCCGAGGTGTCGTAGTAATAGCGGTAGGGCATCACGCCCATGAAGCCGTCGCCTGCGGGGCCCATTTTCATGACGGTGGAGCTGTCCATCGTCCAGAAGGTGCCCATCCATTTGCTGGTCATGCCCATTTGCTTGCCCTGGGTGATGAACTCGGGGATGGGCGCCAGGATGTAGCCGTGGAAGATGGTGTAGTCGGGCGCGGCGCGGCGCAGCTTGATGACTTCGGTGGACACGTCCACGCTGCCTGCGGGCGTCATGATCTTGACGGGCACCGACAGGCCCAGCTTTTTGGCCAGCGCTTCGCTCTCGTCGATGGGATCGCGGCCAAACTCGGAGTCGGAATAGACGAAGGCCACCTTGGCGCCGGGCTTTTCCTGGGCGATGTGTTTCAGCAGGATGCCGAACATCTCGGTGTAGTCGGGGCCGACCAGGAACTGGTGGGGGTACTTTTTGGGGTCGTTCAGCTCGGTGGCAAACGAGGCGCCCGCCATCATGATGGCGCCGTTGCGCTCCAGCTCGGGGTTGATGGTTTTGGAGAATCCCGTGGAGTCGCCGTAGTACAGGTTGACCTTGTTCTGGCTGGTGATCTTCTTGAAGGTGGCCACCGACACATCGACCTTGTAGCCCGTGTCTTCGGGCACGTACTTGAGCTTGCGGCCCTTGATGCCACCGGCGTCGTTGGTGATCTTCACGTAGTCCTGGATGCCGGCGTTGATGCCCACGCCCGCAAAGGCGAACACGCCCGTCATGGGGATGGAGCCGCCGATGACGATGTCTTCGGTGCCCTGCGCCAGCACCGACAGCGGGTGCGTGAGCGCAGCAGCGCCTGCGGCTGCGGCGGCGCCCAGCATCAGGCTGCGGCGTTGGCTGGAAATGCGTTGGTTGTCCATGCGTGTCTCCTTGGGTTGGTTGTGTGGTGGCATGAAAACGGTGGCGGGGCGGGGCCTAGTTGCGGAAGGGCCAGAGGTGGAAGAAGCGGCGCACGCGGCGCCACATTTCCGCCAGGCCGTGGGGCTCGAACACCAGAAAGCCGATGATCAACAGGCCAAAAATGATGGTGCGCACGGGCGAGAGGAACACCGTGTATTCGGCGCTGTTGGGCAGCAGGTCGAACACCAGCTTGAGCAGCTCGGGCACCATGGTCATGAACACCGCGCCCAGGATGCCGCCCAGAATCGTGCCCATGCCGCCGACGATGATGGCCGCCAGGAAGAAGATGGACATCAAGAGCGGAAAGCTCTCGGGCGTGACCACGCGGAAGAAGTACGCCCACAGCCCGCCCGCCACCCCGGCGTAGAACGAGGACAGGCCAAACGACAGCAGCTTGTAGCGCAACAGCGGAATGCCCAGCACCTCGGCAGAGATGTCGCGGTCGCGGATGGCGATGAAGGCGCGGCCAATGCGGGTGCGAAACAGGTTGGCTGCGCCCAGCAGCATCACGATGGTGATGGGCACGATCACCCAGTACAGCCGGAACGACGTGTCCAGCGGCATGCCCAGCAGGCTGGCCGGCGGGATGGACAGGCCGCCCGTGCCCCCGGTGAACGACCAGTTGGCAAAAATGAAGTGGGCGATGAACGAGGCCGCAATGGTGGCAATGGCCAGGTACAGGCCCTTGACGCGCAGCGACGGAATGCCCACCACGATACCGCCCAGCATGGCCACGAAACCACCGGCCAGCAGGTTCAGCAAGAACGGCGTGCCCAGCCGCGTCTCCATCACCGCCACGGTGTACGCGCCCAGCCCCA
The DNA here is from genome assembly GCF_028687295.1 of Simplicispira sp. NCBI lineage: Bacteria > Pseudomonadati > Pseudomonadota > Betaproteobacteria > Burkholderiales > Comamonadaceae > Simplicispira > Simplicispira sp. The sequence continues at coordinate 5,210 of NZ_JAQUAL010000041.1, read as the reverse complement.
TGAAGGCCGCCTGCCCCAGGCTGACCAGGCCGGTGTAGCCGGTCAGGATGTTCAGCCCGGTGGCGCTGGCCACGTTGATGCTGACCAGGCAGGCCAGGTACAGCCAGTAGTCGCTGGCCATGAACGGGAACAGCACCAGCAGTGCCGCTGCCACGGCCAGCCAGGTCTTTTGTGTGCGCGAGTCGAACAGCGCCGCGTCGGCGATGTAGCTCTCTTTGAGGGTGCCGATTCTCATCAGAGTCTTTCGATTTCGTGGGTGCCAAACAGGCCGTAGGGGCGCACCATCAAGATGGCCACCAGAACAAGGAAGGTGGCCAGCAGCTTGTATTCGCCGCCCAGGTAGCTGCCCGCCAGGGCTTCCACCAGACCAATCAGCAAACCGCCGACGAGCGCGCCCAGCACGCTGTCGAGCCCGCCGACGATGACCACCACCAGCACCGACAGGCCAAACACGCCCATGCTGGACGAGATGCCGCCAATCGAGCCGACGATGATTCCGGAGACGGCGGCGATCATGGCCGACACCACCCAGGCCAGCGAGAACACGCGCGGCACGTTGATGCCCACCGAGTACGCCGCCGCCTGGTCAGACGCCGTGGCCCGCAGTGCCACGCCGCCGCGCCAGAAGCGAAACACCAGCAGCACGGCGGCAATGAACACCACCGCCACCACCGCACCCCAGAACACCTTGGGCGCCAGGAAGGCCTCGCCCACCATGATGGGCTGCGTGGGCATGAACTCGGGCAGGCGGCGCTGGTCGGCGCTCCAGATCATCTCGACCAGGCCCACCAGCACCGAGGCCAGGCCCACCGTGACCATGAACACCGAGATCGGTGGCTCGCCCAGCAGCGGGCGGATCATGGTGCGCTCGATCACCGCGCCCAGCAGGCCCGTGCCCAGCACGGCGGCCGGAATGGCCAGCCACAGCGGCAGCGCAAACATCGAGGCAAAGGTGAAGAACAGGTAGGCACCCACCATCAGCAGCTCGCCGATGGCGATGTTGACCACGCGCGTGGCCTTGTAAACCATCACAAAGGCCAGCGCGGCCAGTGCGTACAAACCGCCCCCGGACAGGCCGGTGAGGCAAATTTCAAAAAGGTAGGCCCAATCCATCATGCGACTCCTGCGGCGTTGGCGGGGGTGCTGGCGTGCAGCTTGCGGCGCAGGTCGTGGACATCGCCCGAGCCCAGATAAGCCTTGATGACTTCGGGGTTGCCCTGCACGGCGGCGGGCTGGCCCTGGGCAATCACCTGGCCGAAGTTGAGCACCACCACGTGGTCAGACAAGTCCATCACCATGCCCATGTCGTGCTCGACCATCAGCACCGTGACGCCCCATTCGTCGCGCACATCGAGGATGAAGCGCGCCATGTCTTCGGTTTCTTCGCGGTTCATGCCGGCCACGGGCTCATCGAGCATCAGAATTTGCGGCTGCATGGCCAGGGCGCGGGCCATTTCCACGCGCTTTTGCAGGCCGTAAGACAGGGCCGACACCGGCGCGTGGCGGATGTGGTCGATTTCCAGGAAGTCGATGATGCGCTCCTCGATGTCGGCGCGCAGCGCGGCCTCTTCGCGCCGGGCACGGCCAAAGTACAGCAGCGCGTCGAGCACGTTGGTGTTCAGGTGGGCGTGGCGCCCGAGCTTGATGTTGTCCAGCACCGTCATGCCACGGAACAGCGCAATGTTCTGGAAACTGCGCCCCAGCCCCATCCTGGCGCGCTGCGGCGCAGGGATGCGGGTGATGTCCTGGCCCTTGAAGCGGATGCTGCCGCCCGTGGGCCGGTAAAAGCCCGAGATGGTGTTGAACAGCGATGTTTTGCCCGCGCCGTTGGGCCCGATCACGGCAGTGATGGAGCCAGGCTGTACGTCAAAGCCCACGCCGGTCAGGGCTTTGACGCCACCGAACGCCAGCGTCACGCCATCGACTTGCAGCAGGGGGGCGGCAGGGCTGCCGCCAGGGTGTTTTGTCTCCATCGGTCTCTTATTCGGGTTTGTGCGAACCGTGAAAAATCTACTTTTACGTAGACTATTTACTTCTGAGTAGATTTTGGGATGTGCAGCCACTGTCCGCATTGGTACTTTCCCTGTGTAATACCGCCATGACTGAGCCGACTCCCGCCAAAAAAAGAAAAGCCGCCCCTGCGACTTCCGCCATCGCTTCGCCCTGGGCGAGTGCGCCCGACCGCGAGCAGCAGCGCGAGGCCAAACGCCACGCGGTGTTGAGCACCGCAGCGCAGTTGTTCAATGAAAAGGGCTTCCATGCCACGTCGCTGGACGACATCGCCGCGCGGCTGAACGTGACCAAGCCGACGCTGTACTACTACGTCAAGAACAAAGACCAGATCCTGATCGAGTGCGTGCGCCAGGGCCTGGAGATGACCATTGAGGGCATCGAAGCCTCGCGCGCTGCCGGTGGCAAGGCCATTGACCAGCTCATGGCCTGCATGCAGGTGTATGCGCACATCGTCACCCAGCCTTTTGGCATGTGCCTGATCCGTGTGGGCGATGAGGAGCTGCCCCCCGACAGCCGCAAAGAGCTGCGCCGGCTCAAGTCCGGCATTGACCAGGCGTTTCGGCGCCTGGTGGCCGCTGGCGTGGAAGAGGGCTCGCTGCAACCGTGCGACCCCAAGATGACCGCGTTTGTGATTGCCGGTGCGCTGAGCTGGATTGGCCGCTGGTACCAAAGCGGCGGCGAGTACACGCCCGAGCAGATCGCCCAGCAGTGCATCACCACCCTGTGCGAGGGCGTGCTGCGCCGGGCCGATGTGCCGGCGGTGGCACGGGCTGCGCCCGCAGAGACTGCCCCGGTGGCCCCGGCGCGCAAGCCACGGGCTGCAAAAAAGTGAGCGCTTGGCGCAGGTTGCGCGCAGGTTTCAGATATTTTTTGGTCTCAAAGCACCGCTGGACGGGCGCTATAAGCTATTGATTTGATAGTGAATCGCGGCCCCCGCGCTGCAGTCCGATCCCGCTATAGCCGCTGGCCCGCTGCCGCCAGGTCGTCCAGGATGGGGCAGTTGGGCCGCTCGTTGCCCTGGCAGCACGACACCAGCGTTTGGAGGGTGCGCTGCATGGCCTGCATGGCGGCGATGCGCGCGCCCAGGTCGTCGATGTGGGCCTGGGCAATGCGCTTGACCTGGCTGCTGGCACGCTCCTGGTCTTGCCACAGTTGCAGCAACGCGCGGATCTCTTCTATCGAAAAGCCCAGCACCCGCGCGCGCCCGATAAAGCGCAGCGCGTGTACGTCGGCCTCGGCGTACTGGCGGTAGCCGCTGTCGGTGCGGGCCACGGGCGCCAGCAGGCCCAGCGATTCGTAGTGGCGCACCATGCGCGCCGAGATGCCTGCACGGCGCGCGGCCTGGCCAATGGCCACAGGCCAGGCCTGGGCGCTGGCGCGTGCGGTCATGGCGCGACTTGGTAGCCTTCTGCGGCGATGGCAGCGGCCAGGGCCTCGCGCGGCTGGGTGCTGTCCACCTCGACGCGGTGCTGCGCGCGGTCAATGCGCACCTGGGCCTGCGGGTCAAGTTCCAGCACGGCGTCGGTGACGGCGCGCTCGCAGTGGCCGCAGGTCATGCCCTGGACGTCAAATTGGTGTTGCATGGTGGTGGCTCCGGTGTGAGTGAATGATGGTTGCCATCATGAACCTTGCCATCGTGGCAAGGTCAAGCCCCGCGCTGCACCATGGCCCTGGTGCGGGGGGCGGCCTGCGCCCTGCGCGCGGGCGCCATGGGGCACCGCTGGATCGTTGATACGGCACCAGGGCTTGACCTTGCCACGCTGTGAAGGATTACCGTAGCGCCATGAACACCTCCGCCCCCACCCCGGCAGCGCCCCAGGCCAGCGCTACCCCGGACACCACGCCTGCCACCGCCCCGGCCTTTGTGCCTGAACCGGCTGCCTCTGCGCCGCCGCACACGCTGGATTTGTCCATTGGCGGCATGACCTGTGCCAGCTGCTCGGGCCGTGTCGAGCGCGCCCTGGGCAAGGTGCCGGGCGTGCAGCAGGCCACCGTGAACCTGGCCACCGAGTCGGCGCGCGTGCAGTTCACCCCGCCCGAGGGGGGCGACGCCGCCATGGAGGCGCTGCTGCGCCGCGCCGTGCGCAACGCCGGTTACGAGCCACTCACGCCCGCTGCCAGCGCCGCGCGCGAGCAGGACGATTCGCCCTGGGCCGGGTTTGCGCCGGTGGCCATCGGGCTGCTGCTGTCGTTGCCGCTGGTGCTGCCCATGCTGGGCGACCTGTTCGGCGCGCATTGGATGCTGCCGGCCTGGGCGCAGTTCGTGCTGGCCACGCCGGTGCAGTTCATTCTGGGCGCGCGCTTCTACCAAGCGGGCTGGCATGCGGCCAAGGCGCTATCGGGCAACATGGATTTGCTGGTGGCCATTGGCACCAGTGCGGGCTGGGGCTTGTCGATGTGGCTATGGCTCACCGCCCACCCGGGGCACACGCCGCACCTGTACTTCGAGGCGTCGGCGGTGGTCATCACGCTGGTGCTGCTGGGCAAGTGGCTGGAGGCGCGCGCCAAGCACCAGACCACGGCGGCCATCCGTGCCCTGCACGGCCTGCGCCCCGATGTGGCGCACCTGCTGGGCAAAACCGGCGAGGTCGATGTGCCCGTGGCCGAGGTGATGGTGGGCGACCGGCTGGTGGTGCGCCCCGGCGAGCGCATTCCCGTCGATGGTGTGCTGCTGGAGGGCGACACGCAGGTGGACGAATCCATGCTGACAGGCGAGCCGCTGCCCGTGGCCAAGGCGCCAGGCGATGGCTTGACGGGCGGCGCCATCAACGGCGAGGGCCGCATCGTGCTGCAAGTGCGCGCGGTGGGCGCGGAGACGGTGCTCTCGCGCATCATCCGGTTGGTGGAGGATGCGCAGGCCGCCAAGGCACCGATACAGCGGTTGGTGGACCAGGTGGCCAACGTCTTTGTGCCCGTGGTGCTGCTGATTGCGCTGTGTACCTTGCTGGGCTGGTGGTGGGCGGGCGTGGGCGCTGAGGTGGCACTGATCCGCGCCGTGGCGGTGCTGGTGATTGCCTGCCCCTGTGCGCTGGGGCTGGCCACGCCCGCCGCCATCATGGCGGGCACGGGCGTGGCGGCCCGGCACGGCATCCTCATCAAGGACGCGCAGGCGCTGGAGCTGGCCCACCGCGTGGACACCGTGGCCTTTGACAAGACCGGCACCCTCACCGTGGGCCAACCGCGCCTGACGGCGTTTC
>NZ_JAQUAL010000040.1:0-22561 GCF_028687295.1 Simplicispira sp. | reverse complement strand
GCCAAGCTGATGGAAACCCTGAAGGAAGGCTCCATCGTTCAAGGCGTGGTCAAGAACATCACCGAATACGGTGCATTCGTGGACCTGGGCGGCATCGACGGCCTGCTGCACATCACCGACATGGCATGGCGCCGTGTCCGTCACCCCTCCGAAGTGGTCACTGCCGGCCAGGAAATCACCGCCAAGATCCTCAAGTTCGACACCGAGAAAAACCGTGTCTCTCTGGGTCTCAAGCAAATGGGTGACGATCCATGGATGGGCGTGTCGCGCCGCTACCCACAAAGCACCCGCCTGTTCGGCAAGATCACCAACATCGCCGACTACGGCGCGTTTGTTGAACTCGAACCCGGTATCGAAGGCTTGGTGCACGTTTCCGAAATGGACTGGACGAACAAGAACATCGCTCCGTCCAAACTGGTCACGCTGGGCGACGAAGTCGAAGTCATGGTTCTCGAAATCGACGAAGACAAGCGCCGCATCAGCCTGGGCATGAAGCAGTGCAAGGCCAACCCTTGGCAAGAATTCGCACAAAACACCAAGCGCGGCGACCGCGTCAAGGGCCCGATCAAGTCGATCACCGACTTCGGCGTGTTCGTGGGTCTGGCTGCCGGTATCGACGGCCTGGTGCACTTGTCTGACCTGTCGTGGAACGAAGCTGGCGAAGCCGCTGTCCGCAATTACAAGAAGGGCCAGGAAGTCGAAGCCATCGTGCTGGCCGTGGACGTGGATCGCGAACGCATCTCCCTGGGCATCAAGCAGCTCGACGGCGACCCGTTCACCACCTTCGTGACCGTGAACGACAAGGGCCAGACCGTGACCGGCAAGGTCAAGACCGTGGACGCCCGTGGCGCTGAAATCGATCTGGGTGAAGACATCATCGGTTACCTGCGTGCTTCGGAAATCTCCCGCGACCGCGTGGAAGATGCCCGCAACGTGCTCAAGGAAGGCGACGAAGTCACGGCCGTGGTGGTCAATGTGGATCGCAAGACCCGCAACATCCAGTTGTCGATCAAGCAAAAGGACATGGCCGACGAACAAGGCGCCATGGCCAGCCTGAGCCAGCAAGCCAGCCGCGAAAGCGCCGGCACCACCAGCCTGGGCGCCCTGCTGCGCGCCAAGCTGGACAACTCCGACAAGTAAGTAACGCCTTGTTCGGTTGAATATGGGCCGGGTGGGTGCGCAAGTGCCCACCCGGCCCATATGTCCATCAGAACCCAGTTCATGCCCTTGCAGGAATCCATGACCCGATCAGACCTCGTTGAAGAGCTTGCGGCCCGCTTTGGTCACATCACGCACCGTGATGCAGAACACGCTGTCAAAACCATTCTGGATGCCGTGAGCGAAGCCCTGGTTCGCGGGAACCGTATCGAAATTCGTGGTTTTGGCAGTTTCTCTGCCAACACCCGCCCTCCCCGGATGGGTCGCAATCCGCGCAGCGGTGAGGCCGTTGCCATTCCCTCCAAGCGGGTCCCCCACTTCAAGCCGGGGAAAGCTTTGCGTGAGGCCGTCGATCACCGCACGACCGATGCCACCTACCGTGCCACGGCGGCATCTGCCGACTGACGACCACGGGCCAACATACGCCATCCCCAGTGCGGCGACACTAAAATCTCCGCGTCATAAAGGGGATGCATGAAATACCTTCTGTGGCTGCTCAAGGCAGCCATTTTTTTTACCCTGTTTGCTTTTGCCCTGAATAACCAGCAAGACGCCACCGTGCATTTCTTCTTTGGCACGCAATGGCGTGCTCCGCTGGTGCTGGTGGTGTTGTCGGCTTTTGCCGTGGGCGTAGCCGTGGGTGTACTGGGCATGGTGCCGCGTTGGTGGATGCACCGCAGCGCAGCGCGCCGCACGGCACATGCAACCCCACCCACACCGGTTCCGGGAACCCCTTCTGGCACAGAAGCTGCCCCCCCATCCCATGGAATTTGATATTGGCTGGATACTGCTGGGCTTGCCCCTGGCCTTCATGCTGGGTTGGCTGGCATCGCGGTTCGATCTGCGCCAGCTGCGCGCTGAAAACCGCCGTGTGCCCCAGGCCTATTTCAAGGGCCTGAACTTCCTGCTCAACGAGCAGCAAGACCAGGCCATTGACGCCTTTATCGAAGCAGTGCAAAGCGACCCCGACACCTCGGAACTGCACTTTGCCCTGGGCAACCTGTTTCGCCGCAGGGGTGAATACGACCGGGCCGTGCGTGTCCATGAGCACCTTTTGTCGCGCGGCGACTTGAGCGACAAAGACCGCGATCGTGCGCAACACGCCCTGGCACTGGACTTTCTGAAAGCAGGTTTGCTGGACCGCGCGGAAGCGGCCTTGCAACGCCTGGAAGGAACTGCTTTTGAGAGCCAGGCACGCCTGGCGCTGCTGGCCATCCATGAGCGCTCACGCGACTGGCCCCTGGCAACCGCCATCGCACACAAAATGCAGCAATCCCAGCAAGGTGACTTCAGTACCCGGCAGGCGCACTACCTGTGTGAGCAAGCGCAAACCCAAATAGCAGAACAGGATTGGGACGGTGCCACCCAGCGCTTGCAGCAGGCACTGCAAACTGCGGCGCAAGCACCCCGCCCCCGCATTGAGTTGGCCAAGCTGCAACTGCGCCTGGGCCAAGCCCCTGAAGCGGTCGCCACCCTCACGGCCATGGGCAGTGAAACGCCCCATGCCCTGCCTCTGGCAGCAGCGCTGCTGGCGCAAGCCGCCCAGGCCGCCGGACAGGAGCGGCAGGTACTGCTTTTCCTGTGTCAACACTATGAAAATGCCCCCTCACTGGATGTTCTGGACAGTATCGTAGCCCTCGAACCCTTGGCAGGCAGTGCCCCCCTCCAAGGTCGGATGTGGTATGCCCACCATCTGAAAAAGGAACCCTCGCTGGTGGCTGCTGCCAAATGGATTGCCGGCGAGGCGCTGGAGCACCCACAGTTCCAGCCCCAGGTACAACGTGCCCTGGACCACGCCGCCCAGCCCCTGACCCGCTACCGCTGCGCTGCCTGTGGTTTTGAGGCGCGCCAGCATTTCTGGCAATGCCCAGGGTGCCAGACCTGGGACAGCTACCCTGCGCGCCGCATCGAAGAACTCTGACGCCCGCCAGTCCGCTGACTCACAGCAAAACAGGCCCAGCAGGGCGGCCCAAGGCGGACGTTATGATGCTTCGGCGGCACTGACGCCGCGCCTTATTTCCTCCAGGAGCTCTGAATATGCTGAAAAAATTGCTGATGTTGATGGCCATGCTGTATGCGGCCGTAGCTTTCGCAGCGGTGGATATCAACAAGGCCACGGTGGCCGAACTCGATGGTATCAAGGGCATTGGCCCCTCCATCTCCGGAAAAATCCTGGAAGAACGCAAAAAAGGCGACTTCAAAGACTGGAACGACCTGATTGGCCGCGTCAGTGGCATTGGCGAAACCTCAGCAGCCCGCTTTTCTGCCAGTGGCCTGACCATTAACGGCAACGCCTACAGCGGCCCGCCCGCCAAAAAAGCCCCCGAAGCCCGCCCTGCTGCCAATACCAAAGAGGCAGCAGCAACCGCCAAGAAAGATGCCCCCATGGCCCCTGCCGTTGCCCCTATGGCCGCAGCCAGTAGTGCCAAGAAATAGCCTGCGCGGCGAACGCCTGACTGGTCTGCCAACCCGCTGCGGCGGGTTTTTTTCAGCCCGTAGCACAGGCATCGCCCTGCCTGCAGGGTAAATCCCGCCGCACCAGAGTGCAAAAAACCTGCCCGTAAAATTACCGCCGCATGTCCCTGACACTCCTCGTCCTACTCCCCTTCGTCGCCAGCGTCATGGCAGCCCTGCTGCCCTCCAATGCCCGCAATACCGAGTCCACCCTGGCGGGCTTGGTCGCACTGTGGTGCTGTGTGCAAACCGCGCTGTATTTTCCGCAGATCGCTGAGGGTGGCGTGCTGCGTGAAGAAATCCAGTGGCTGCCCGCCCTGGGTTTGAATCTGGTGCTGCGCATGGATGGGTTTGCCTGGATGTTCTGCATGCTGGTGCTGGGCATTGGTGCGCTGGTGGTTTTGTACGCCCGGTACTATCTGTCTGCCGCTGACCCGGTGCCACGTTTTTTTGCTTTTTTTCTCGCCTTCATGGGCGCCATGGTGGGCGTGGTGCTCTCGGGCAATCTCATTCAGCTGGCACTGTTCTGGGAGCTGACCAGCCTGTTCTCTTTCCTGTTGATTGGCTATTGGCACCACCGCAAGGATGCACGGCGCGGCGCACGCATGGCGCTGACCATGACAGGCACCGGCGGACTGTGCATGCTGGCGGGCATGCTGGTGTTGGGCCATATCGTGGGCAGCTACGACCTGGACCATGTGTTGGCTGCAGGCCAGCTGGTGCGCGACCACCCGCTGTACCTGGTGGCGTTGGTGTTGGTGCTGCTGGGCGCGCTGACCAAAAGCGCACAGTTTCCTTTCCATTTCTGGCTGCCGCATGCCATGGCAGCGCCCACGCCGGTGTCTGCCTATCTGCACTCGGCCACCATGGTCAAGGCCGGGGTGTTTTTGCTGGCGCGCCTGTGGCCCGTGCTCAGTGGCACGGATGAATGGTTTTGGTTGGTGGGGGGTGCGGGGGCCTGCACACTGCTGCTGGGCGCCTACATCGCCATGTTCCAGAACGACCTCAAGGGGCTACTGGCGTATTCGACCATCTCGCACCTGGGCTTGATCACTTTGCTGCTGGGCCTGAACAGCCCGCTGGCCGCAGTGGCAGCGGTGTTCCACATCCTGAACCACGCGACATTCAAGGCATCGCTGTTCATGGCGGTGGGCATCATCGACCACGAAAGCGGCACGCGCGACATCCGGCGCCTGTCGGGCCTGCGCACCATGATGCCGGTCACGGCCACGCTGGCTACGGTGGCGGCGGCAGCCATGGCCGGCGTGCCGCTGCTCAACGGTTTTTTGTCCAAGGAAATGTTTTTTGCCGAAACCGTTTTTCTGGACGGCAGCCCGCTCATCAACAACATCTTGCCGATTGCAGCGACGGTAGCGGGTATGTTCAGCGTGGCCTACTCGCTGCGCTTCACCATTGATGTGTTCTGGGGCCCTGCCGCCACCGACCTGCCGCTGACACCGCACGAGCCCCCGCACTGGATGCGCGTTCCGGTAGAGCTGCTGGTGCTGGCTTGTCTGGTGGTGGGCATGCTGCCGGCGTGGTCTGTCGGCAAATACCTCAACGCAGCCGCCTTGCCCGTGGTGGGTGGCGAACTGCCCGCTTTCAGCCTGACGGTCTGGCACGGTCTCAACACCCCTTTTCTCATGAGCCTGGCTGCTCTGCTGGGCGGCGCAGCGGTGTACCTGGCACTGCGCTGGCAACGCGCTCGCGGCCACATCAACGAAGCCCCTGGCTTGCAGCACCTCGACGGCCAGCGCATCTTTGAAAGCCTGCTGGCCAACATCAGCCTGGCCGCCCGTGTAGGCCGGCGTTGGCTGGGCACGCAGCGCTTGCAGTGGCAAATGCTCTGGCTGGTGTGCGCCGCACTGGCCGCGGCCACCATTCCGCTGTGGACCCGGGGGCTGCACATCGGCAACCGCACCGCCTTGCCTGTTTCTGCCACCTTCATCGGCTTGTGGGCTACGGGCATGACTTGCGCCGTGGCAGCAGCCTGGCAAGCCAAATACCACCGGCTGGCAGCCCTCACGCTGATGGGCGGCGCAGGGCTGTGTACCAGCATCACCTTCTTGCTGTTCTCAGCACCCGATCTGGCACTTACACAGCTGATGGTCGAAATTGTCACCACCGTACTGATCTTGCTGGGCCTGCGCTGGCTGCCCAAGCGCGAGCCCGATCTGCGCCCACCGGCTGCCGAACAGCTGCGCGCTCGCGCACGGCGCCTGCGCGATCTGCTGCTGTCGGTGGCCGCTGGCGGCGGCATGGCGGCCCTGGCGCTGGCCATGCTCAGCCGGCCTTTTCCGGAGAGCACTTCCACCTTTTTTCTGGAAAACGCCCTCACAGAAGGCGGCGGCACCAACGTGGTCAACGTCATGCTGGTGGACTTCCGGGGTTTTGACACCTTTGGCGAAATTGTGGTGCTGGGTATCGTCGCGCTCACGGTCTATGCCCTGCTGCGGCGCTTTCGCCCTGCCCGCGAAACCATGGATCTGCCTGCCCAGCAGCGCGCCCTGCCCGCTGACCTGGTCACCGACCTGATCAACCCACGCCAGGCCGCCGACACCGCTGTGGGCTACCTGATGGTGCCCGCCGTGCTGGTGCGGCTGCTGCTGCCCTTTGCCATTCTGGTGGCTATCCACCTGTTCATGCGCGGGCACAACGAGCCCGGTGGCGGCTTTGTTGCAGGACTGGTGTTTTCCGTGGCGCTGCTGCTGCAATACATCGTCTCGGGCACGCAGTGGGTCGAAGCCCACATGCCCCTGACCCCCCGGCGCTGGATTGCCACTGGCCTGCTGTGCGCACTGGCCACGGGGCTGGCCTCCCTGTACTGGGGCTACCCGTTCATGACCACGCACACCGCACACCTGAACGTGCCGCTGCTGGGCGAGATGCACATTGCCAGTGCGCTGTTTTTTGACCTGGGCGTTTTCACGCTCGTTGTAGGAGCCACGCTGGTGATATTGACCTCCATTGCGCACCAGTCGGTGCGCAGCCACCGTTTCCATGCCCGCGTGGCCGAAGACGCGGCCAACCGACCAGGAGAGCAGTGATGGAGACTACCCTGGCGCTGGCCATCGGTGTGCTGACCGGATCGGGGGTGTGGCTGCTGCTGCGCCCACGCACCTTCCAGATCATCATGGGCCTGTCTTTGCTGTCCTACGCCGTCAACCTGTTTATCTTCAGTATGGGGCGACTGGGCCTGTCCACCGGCATGGAGCCCGTGCTACGCCCCGGCGTAGTGCAAGACCTGGCGCATTACGCCGACCCACTGCCGCAGGCGCTGGTACTCACTGCCATCGTCATCGGCTTTGCCATGACAGCCTTGTTCCTGGTCGTTTTGCTGGCATCTCAGGGCCTGTCGGGCACCGACCATGTGGACGGCAGTGAGCCCAGCCAAGGCCAGGAGAACGCATGACGGCGCCCCTGTTGTCTCTGGCCCAGGCCAGCATGCCGCACCTCATGCTGGCGCCCATCGTGCTGCCACTGCTGACGGCCGCGCTGATGCTGCTGCTGCGCGAAGAGCAGCAGCGCCTCAAGCTCACACTCAATGTCGGCTCCACCTTGCTCGGCCTGGTGGTGGCCATTGCCTTGCTGGCCTGGACCGATCAGCAGGGCCTGCCCACCACCCTGGGCGCCTACCTGCCCGGCAACTGGCCAGCACCCTTTGGCATCGTGCTGGCGCTGGACAGGCTGTCTGCGCTGATGCTGGTGCTGACCAGCATGGTGGGCCTGGCATCAGCCCTGTTTGCATCGGCGCGCTGGCACCGTGCGGGCGTGCATTACCACCCGCTGTTCCAGTTCCAGCTCATGGGCCTGGCCGGGGCTTTTCTCACGGCCGACCTGTTCAATCTGTTCGTGTTCTTCGAGATCATGCTGGCCGCCTCGTATGGGCTGCTGCTGCACGGCTCGGGGCGGGCACGGGTCAAATCCGGGCTGCACTACATCGCCATCAACCTGGCAGCCTCATCGCTGTTCCTGATTGGTGTGTCCATGCTCTACGGCATCACTGGCACCCTGAACATGGCCGATCTGGCGCGCAGCATGGCCCAGATTGCCGACAGCGATCGCGGCCTGCTGCACGCTGCTGCCGGTGTGCTGGCCACGGCCTTTCTGATCAAGGCCGCCGCCTGGCCGCTGAACTTCTGGCTGGTGCCTGCCTACAGCGCCGCCACCGCCCCGGTGGGCGCGCTGTTTGCCATCATGACCAAGGTGGGCATCTATGCCATCTTGCGGCTGTGGACGCTGCTGTTTGGCACCGAATCGGGTGCCTCGGCACTGTTTGGCAGCCTGTGGCTGGTCAGCGGTGGCATGCTGACCATGGCCTTTGGCGCCATCGGCATGCTGGGCTCGCAGCGCCTGGGGCACCTGGCCGGTTACGCCGCCGTGCTGTCGTCGGGCACCTTGCTGGCGGCCATGGGATTTGGCCACAACCTGGTCACCGGGGGCCTGCTGTACTACCTGCCCGGCTCGACGCTGGCCGTCAGCGCGCTGTTTCTGCTGTGCGACCTGATCGACCGCTGGCGCAGCGAAGGCAGCGGCACCATGCCCTACGAGCCCCACGCCGACGAGGCCCCTTTCCTCAACGCCGAGCTGATGCCCTCCAAGGGCCTGAACCTGGACGAGGACGAAGAGGTGCTGGTAGGCCGCGTGATTCCGGCCGCCGCCGCCTTCATGGGCCTGGCCTTTCTGGCCTGCACGCTGATGGTGGCCGGGTTGCCACCGCTGGCCAGCTTTGTCGGCAAGTTCGCCATGCTCACCGCCGTGCTCAACCCGCTGGGCATAGGCGCCTCTGCCGGGCACCAGCCGGGCGTGAGCGGCTGGACTTTTGTGGCCCTGCTGATTGCCTCGGGGCTGCTGGCGCTGGTGGCCCTGACGCGTGCTGGCATACGCCACTTCTGGGCTGCCCACGACCGCCCTGCCCCGCAGCTGCGCCTGATTGAGGGCCTGCCCATTGCCGCCTTGCTGCTGTCCTGCGCCGCGCTGGCTGTGGCCGCCGGGCCGGTGATGCGCTACACCCAGGCCACTGCAGACGCCCTGCACTCGCCCGGCACCTACGTGCGCGCCGTGATGTCGGCCCTGCCCGTGCCCAAACCACCAGAGGCTCCCGTGCAGCCCGGCGACCCGGCCACCCCGGCAGCGCCAGCCGCCCCCGAGGAGAAGGCCCCATGAAGCGCATCCTGCCCTCGCCCCTGCTGTCGCTGGCGCTGTTTGGTTTGTGGCTGCTGCTCAACCGCAGCGCCAGCCTGGGCCATGTGCTGCTGGCCACCTGCCTGGCCATTGCCATCCCCTTGCTGACCGCAGGCCTGCGCCCCCTGCCCGTGCGGGTGCGCAAGCCCGGCACCATCGTGCGCCTGATGCTCACGGTGTGCGTGGACAGCATGCGCTCCAACTTCGGGGTGATGCGCTTGTTGCTGCTGCCGCACCGGCGTCGCTACCCCCCCGACTTTGTCCATGTGCCCCTGGATGTGCGCGACCCCAACGCGCTGGCCGTGCTGGCCACCATCGTCTGCATCACCCCCGGCACCGCCTGGGCCGAGCTGTCGCTGGACCGCAGCATGCTGCTGCTGCATGTGCTCGAAGTCGAAGACGCAGCCGCCATTGCCGCCGACATCAAACAGCGCTACGAGCGCCCGCTCATGGAGATTTTTGAGTCATGACCTCTCCCATCCTGTCGTGGGCCTTGCCGCTGGCCCTGCTCATGCTGGTGCTGGCCATGGGCTGCACCCTGGTGCGCCTGCTGCGCGGCCCCACCGCGCAAGACCGCGTGCTGGCCCTGGACTGCATGTACCTCAACGCCATGCTGGTGATGCTGGTGCTGGGCCTGCTCTACGACAGCACACACTACTTTGAAGCCGCCCTGCTCATGGCCATCCTGGGCTTTGTCGGCTCGGTGGCCATGGCCAAGTTTTTGCTGCGCGGCGAGGTGATCGAATGAGCGCCTCCGTGCTGCCGCTGTGGGCTGAAATCACCATCGCCGCGCTGGTGCTGTGCGGCGCAGCCATCGCCCTGCTGGGTTCGGTGGGTTTGCTGCGCCTGCCCAGCTTCTTTGAACGCGTGCATGCCCCCGCCATGATTGCCACGCTGGGCTGCTGGTGCACCATGTATGCGGCGCTGCTGTACTTTTCACTGCGCGGCGGCAGCCTAGCCGCACACCTGCTGCTGATTGCCGCCTTCATCGCCATCACTGTGCCCATCACCACCATCTTTCTCATGCGCGCCGGGCTGTTCCGGGCCCGCCAGGCACGGCGCCCCGGCATCCCTCCCAGCCTGAGCCGGATCACGCCGTCGGATGTTCGTGACTCCTGAAACCATAGCTGCTCGCGCCCTCCACACAAGCCTTGCAGGCGCTTTTGACCTGATTTTCTCTGCGGGCCACCAGGGTGTGCCGTTGGTACCAGGCACCCCCACACCACCCGCCAGCGGCGCACGCCGCAGCGCATTGCCGCCATGTCCCTGACCGCCATCGCCAGCATTTGCATCGGCGCCAGCCTGGGCGCGCTGGCGCGCTGGCGCCTGGGCCTGTGGCTCAGTGCCGGGGCCGCCCTGCCCTGGGGCACGCTGGCGGCCAATCTGGTGGGCGGCTACCTGGTGGGCGTGTGCGTGGCCGCCTTCCAGGCGCTGCCGCAACTCGACCCGGCGTGGCGGCTGGCCCTGGTCACTGGCTTTCTGGGCGCGCTCACCACCTTTTCCAGCTTCTCCGCCGAAGTAGTCGCCTTGCTGCAGCAAGAGCGCTACCTGCTAGCGCTGGGCTGGAGCACGCTGCACCTGCCGGGCTCGTTGCTGATGACGGTGCTGGGCATCAAAAGCACTACACTTTTCATAGCTTACTGCGCCCGATAGACGCGGCCTGCAAGCCATTTTCAGTCAAACCTTTCTTGAGACTCTCCTGCACCCCATGGATGCCACTACCCAACTCAACGAACGCCGCCTGGCCGATGCCTGGGCCGAGCTGCACTTGCACGCCACCAACGGCAACCCGCTGCACGCAGACGCCCATCGGCTGGCCTTTGCCGACCCCGAATTTCTCTTCCGGCGCGAAACCCGTGGCATCCGCTTCCAGCTCGAAATGCTCAAGCCCGATCTGGGCCAGGCCGAGCAAGGCATAGAAAACACCGTGGTGGTCTATGGCAGCGCCCGCTTTGTGGCGCCCGACGAGGCCGCAGCGCAACTGGCCAGCGCCCAGGCGGGCGGCCACCCCGAGCACATCGCCCTGGCCGAGCGCGCCGTGCGCAACGCGGCTTACTACGCCCAGGCACGCCAGTTTGCCCGCCTGGTGGCCGAATACAGCAACCAGCAGACGCCCGACCAGCGCATCTACATCTGCACCGGCGGCGGCCCCGGCATCATGGAAGCGGCCAACCGGGGCGCCCACGATGTGGGCGCGCCCAGCATCGGGCTGAACATCCTGCTGCCGCACGAACAAAGCGGCAACCGCTTCATCACGCCCACGCTGAACTTCAAGTTCCACTACTTTGCGCTGCGCAAAATGCACTTCATGATCCGGGCCAAGGCGCTGGTGGCCTTCCCCGGCGGCTTTGGCACGCTCGATGAGCTGTTCGAGGTGCTCACCCTGGTGCAAACCGGCAAGGCCAAGCCTGTGCCCATCATCCTGTTTGGCAGCGAATACTGGAAGCACCTCATCAACTTTGATGTGCTGGTGCAAGAAGGCACCATCAGCGCCCAAGACCTGGACTTGTTCCACTACACCGATGACCCGGTGCAGGCATGGCAGCACATCCAGCGCTTTTACCAACTGCCCGCTTGATCGGGCAACGCTGCCCATTCACCCGCCCCAGGCGCCAGCGTGCGGCGGGTGGCGTAACAGCCCGGCGCCACACCGCCAAACACTATTGATTTGATAGCTGCTTGCGCCCTTCCAGAGGGCGCCAGAGCCAGTTTTTATTCAATATCTTCGGCCAGCGCTGCAGCGCTGCCTTCGGGTGCGGGCAGCGCCTGCACATCGCGCAGCTTGCGCTGGATGGCGCGGGTGCGCACGCCCACCTCGTCAAACTTCTTGGCGGCAGCGTCGATGGACTTTTTGGTGGCATCGACCGCGTCGCCAAACTTGGCAAACTCCGTCTTGACCATGCCCAGCAGGTGCCAGACCTCGGACGAGCGCTTTTCAATCGCCAGCGTCTTGAAGCCCATTTGCAGGCTGTTGAGCATGGCCGCCAGGTTGGCCGGGCCCGTCACCATCACGCGGCAATCGGTCTGGATGAACTCCACCAGCCCCGGGCGGCGCATCACTTCAGCGAACAAGCCCTCGGTGGGCAAATACAGCACGGCAAAGTCGGTGGTGTGCGGCGGCGAGACGTATTTGCTGAAAATCTTTTTCGCCTCCAGCTTGATGGAAGTCTCGAAAGCATTGCCCGCCGATGCGATGGCCAGCTTGTCCGCCGTGTCCTGCGCGTCCATCAGCCGCTGGTGCTGCTCTACGGGGTATTTGGCGTCAATGGGCAGCCACACCGGGTGCTCATCGCTGCGGCCCGGCAGGCGGATGGCAAATTCCACCAGCTCATCGCTGCCCGGCACGGTTTTCACGTTTTTGGCGAACTGGTCGGGCGTGAGCACGTTGTCGATGATGGCCCCCAGCTGCATCTCGCCCCAGGTGCCGCGCGAGCGCACGTTGGTCATCACGCGTTTGAGGTCACCGACGCTGCCGGCCAGGGTCTGCATCTCGCCCAGGCCCTTGTGGACTTGCTCCAGCCGCTCAGACACCAGCTTGAACGATTCGCCCAGGCGCTGCTCCAGCGTGGCGTGGAGCTTTTCGTCCACGGTGCGGCGCATTGCTTCAAGCTTGGTGGCGTTGTCTTGCTGGATGGCGGCCAGGCGCTCGTTGAGCGCGCTGCGCAACTGCTCGGCGCTGTGCTGGTGGCCCTGCGCCATGCCGGTGAGTTGCTGCGAGACGGCGTCTTGCAGCACGGCAAACTGGTTCTTGATTTGCCCACCGTTGCCTTCGAGCTGGTCTTTCAGCGCGGTGGACATCACGCCCAGCTGCCCCTGGATGTCGGATTTGAGCGAGTCCAGCGTCTGGCGCGTGGCCGCCGTCAACGCCTCAAAGCGTTCCTGGATGCGCTGCTCGAACAGCGCCGCGCTCTCGGCCATGGCGGTGCGTGCCTGCACGGTTTCGCTCGCCAGCGAGGCGACGATGGTCTGCTGCTCCGTGCGGCCACTGCGCGACTCGGCCACGGCCTGGGACAGCTGGGCATCGACCGCGTGGCGCAGGGTTTCGAGCGTGGTGTTGGTGTGCTGGGTAAAGCCGCGCAGCTGCTGGGCCAGGCCGTTGAAGGCGCCGTCGTTCTTGGCCATGGCCAGTTGCGTGGCCTGGGCCAGTTGCTCCAGCGCCTGCAAACGCTGCGGCCATTCGGGCGGCAAATCAACGCGCGGGCGCCGTACCAGCAGCACCGCCTGCAACACCACGACGACGGCCAACGCGGCCAGCACAAGTTCTGTTTGCATTGTCTGTAAAGTACTATTGTTTTGATAGCTATAAGCGCTTATCTGGTGGGCGACAAATGCCAATTTGCTTCTATTTTTACAACCGGTTGGCGCTGCTACGCTGGTGCGCTGGCGCCGCGTCGGGGGTGTTGACCGGCGTCAGTGCCCCACGCCCGTCAAAAAAAGCAATGAGGTTGTCGGCGGCCAGATCGGCCATGGCGCGGCGCGTGGGCACGGTGGCGCTGGCAATGTGCGGGGTGAGCACCACGTTGGGTAAATCCAGCAGGGCCGGATGCACCTGGGGTTCGCCCTCGAACACATCCAGGCCCGCAGCGGCAATACGCCGCTGGCGCAGCGCCTCTGCCAGCGCCGCATCATCGACGATACCGCCGCGCGCAATATTGACCAGCGTGGCGCTGGGCTTCATCAGTGCCAGCTCGGCTTGGCCTATGGCGTGGTGGGAGGCCGCGGTGTAAGGCAAGACCAGCACCAGATGGTCTGCCGTGCGCAACAACTCTTCTTTACTGACGTAACGGGCGCGGCACGCGGCCTCGGTGGCTGCATCCAGGCGCGTGCGGTTGTGGTAGATAACGTTCATGCCAAAGCCATGCGCACCGCGCCGCGCAATGCCCTGGCCTATGCGGCCCATGCCCAAAATTCCCAGCGTGCTGGCGTGGATGTCGGCGCCCGCCAACAAATCGTAGCGCCAGGTAGTCCATTGCCCGGCGCGCAGGTAGCGCTCTGCCTCGGACATGCGCCGCGCAGTGGCCATGAGCAGTGCAAAACCAAAATCCGCTGTGGTTTCGGTCAGCACATCGGGGGTGTTGGTGCCTTGCACACCGGCCCGGGTCAGCGCCTCCACATCAAAGTTGTTGTAGCCCACGGCCATGTTGGCCACGATGCGCAGGCGCGGACAAGCCGCCAGCAGTGCCGCGTCAATGCGCTGGCTGCCGGTGGTGAAGGCGCCGTCTTTGTCGGCCAGGCGTGCAGCCAGCTCAGCGGGAGTCCAGATGGCATCGGCCTGGTTGGCCTCGACATCAAAGTGGCGTGACAGGCGCTCGACCACGTCGGGAAAAATGGCCCGGGTGATGAGGATGCGGGGGCGTGTGGTCATTACAAATGCTTTCTGCCATGGCAGGTATGGGCGTCACAGAAACCAGATCCAGGTGATGATCCCGAACAGGGGTACCAGAATGGCACCTGACCAGAGCATGTAACCAAAGAAACTGGGCATTTTTACGCCACGGTCTTCAGCAATCGCTTTGACCATCAGGTTGGGCGCATTGCCAATGTAGGTATTGGCCCCCATGAACACGGCCCCGGCCGAAATGGCGGCCAGCGTCGGCGCCAGTTGGTTCATGAGCATGGCCGGGTCGCCCCCGGCGGTGTTGAAAAACACCAGGTAGGTGGGCGCGTTGTCCAAAAACGACGACAACACACCCGTGGCCCAAAAATACATGGCCGGATCGGGTGAGCCATCGGGCCGGGTCACAGCGCTGACGATAGCGCCGAAGGGGCCATTAGCGCCTGCCTTGAGCATGGCGATCACCGGGATGATGGTGAGAAAAATACCGGCAAACAGCTTGGCCACCTCTTGCATGGGGGCCCAGCCAAACTGGTTGTTTTCATGCACGGCCTTGGGGGTGAGCCACAGCGACAGCAGTGTCACCACCACCAGCCCCACATCGCGCACGATGCCCGGCAGGCCCACTTCGGTGCCCGCGATATGGAACGCTACGGGCGACTTCCAAAAGCCACTGAGCAGCACCAGCCCAACCACCACAGCCAACAGGGCAAAGTTGACCTGGCCCTCAAAGCCGAAGCCGCGCGTGTCAGGCGTGGGGTCTGGGCGCTGCACCTCGCCCGCCTTGCGGAAAAACCAGCTGTCAAGCACGTAAAACAAGGCCAGCAAGGTACCCACCAGAAACAGCGTTTCCGGAAAAATGTGGCGCGCTGTCCAGAAAAAATCCACGCCCTTCAAAAACCCGAGGAACAAGGGTGGATCCCCCAGCGGCGTGAGCGAACCACCCGCGTTGGAGACAATGAAGATAAAAAACACCACCACATGCGCCTTGTGGGCACGGTTGTCGTTGGCGCGGATCAGAGGCCGTATCAGCAGCATGGAGGCGCCCGTGGTGCCCATGAAGCTGGCCAGCACCGCCCCGATGGCCAGAATGGCCGTGTTCAACCCCGGGCTGCCGTGCAGGTTGCCACGGATGTAAATGCCCCCGGCCACCGTGAACAAGGCGGTGAGCAAGATCACAAAAGGCAGGTACTCGGCCAGCAGCGCATGCACCAAATTGACGCCCGCCGCCCCCGTGCCAAACACAACGGCAAAAGGCAACAAAAACGCCAGTCCCCAGGCCGCAGCGACCTTGCCGTAGTGGTGGTGCCAGAAAATCGGTGCCAGCAGCGGCAACAGTGCAATCGACAACAAGATGCCTGCAAACGGTGCCCCCCACCACAAGGCCAGTGAGGCGCCGTCCAGATCAGCAGCCAGTGCCAGTGCCGGTGTAGCCCCAAGCACGGCCAACGCCAGCCAACGAAAAGCTTTCATGGATATAGATCTCCCTGGAAATTGAGAAGAAAGGCCGCAAAACGCCATGAAAGCCATAAAGACCATGGAGGGAGCGGCGCGCACCAGGTGCGCTGCTCTGCGCACCTGGCGCAGTCTGTAGTCGAAGCCCCAGGCCAGCGCAGGCGCTACAGCCCAACCTGCAGCAGTGGCCCGGTGGCGCCAGTGCAGGTCAACGCCATTTATTGTGCCAGCCCACTGCTGCGCGCAGCAGTGCGCCAAGGGGCAAGCCACGGGGTCTTTGTTTTCCAGTCAACTGCGCCTTATTGGGTCATAAACTTCAAAAACTGCTTGCATTTGTCGAGACAGCACCTAGAATCCCTCTCATGCTGCACTGCAACATGATTTTCAAGCATGGTCAGCGCAGATGTCTGTGACCTTTTGGCCCTTGGCCATCTATTTTTGGAGAAATGACATGACGCTGACCGCTGAACAAATTCTGGCCGCCCACAAAGCCAACATCGAAACCCTGTTTGGTTTGACCAGCAAGGCGTTTGAAGGCGTGGAAAAGCTGGTTGAGCTGAACGTGACGGCTTCGCGCGCTGCACTGACCGAAGCTGCCAACCACAGCCAAGCCATGCTCAACGTCAAAGACGCCCAAGAACTCCTAGCTCTGCAGGCTGGCCTGTTCCAGCCCTTGGCAGAAAAGGCAGCCGCGTACAGCCGCCACCTCTATGACATCGCCTCGGGCACAGGCTCTGAGTTCGGCAAGGCCTTCGAATCCAAGGCGGTTGAAGCACAAAAGAACCTGACTGACCTGGTCGAAACTGCGACCAAGAACGCCCCCGCCGGTTCTGAAACCGCTGTAGCCGTGATGAAGAGCGCCGTGTCTGCTGCCAACAACGCCTACGAATCCGTGCAAAAGGCTGTCAAGCAAGCCTCTGACGCTGCTGAAGCCAACTTCAACGCCGTGGCAGCATCTGCTGCAGACGCTGCCAAGTCGGCGGTGCCACGCAAGCGCTGAGCTCTCAGGTTTGAGCATCCCCTTCTCGGTCAGACCGGGGGATGATCCAGCTCCTACCAGTTGTCTCCTTGGATCCTCCCGAACAGCGAGTTCCAGGATCCCTTCAAAGCCCGGCTTGTCCGGGCTTTTTTTGTCTGTGGCTTTGATCCATGGCACGTTATTGCACCAGGCTGATTGCGAATAGTTCGCGTTTGATCTATTATCAGGACGTTTCTCACCACCAAAGCGATCCATGCGACACACCCTCACCGCCGCGCTGGCGGCTTGCTCATTGCTGACCTTGGCACAGGGGGCGCAGGCCCAGGATCAGGTCGTCAATCTGTATTCAGCACGCCACTACACCACGGATGAAGCGCTCTACAGCGGCTTTACCAAAGCCACGGGCATCAAGATCAACCGGGTAGATGCAGATGATGCGGGCATTCTCGCCCGCCTGAAAGCCGAAGGTTCGGCCTCTCCTGCTGACGTGATTTTGCTGGTGGATGCAGCACGCCTGTACAAAGGCGAAGTGGACGGCCTGTTCCAGCCCATCCATTCCCAAGTGCTCAACGACGCCATACCAGCCAATCTGCGCAGCCAGCCCGCAGCCAACGGCGGTGGCATTTCCTGGTTCGGGTTGTCCACACGCGCACGTGTCATCGTCTACAACAAGGTCAAGGTACAAAAGAGCGATGTGGACACTTACGAAGATTTGGGCGACCCCAAGAACAAAGGCAAGCTGTGCATCCGCTCAGGCTCTCACCCCTACAACCTGAGCCTTTTCGGTGCCGTCACAGAGCACCTGGGCGAGCCCAAAGCAGAAGCCTGGCTCAAAGGCATGGTGGCCAACCTGGCCCGCCCGCCCAAAGGGGGTGATACCGACCAGATCAAGGCCGTAGCCGCTGGCGAATGCGACATTGCCGTGACCAACAGCTACTACCTGGCGCGCCTGCTGCGCTCCAACAAGCCTGAAGATGTGGCTGTCGCCAATAAGGTGGGTGTTGTATTTCCCAACCAGCAGTCTTGGGGAACGCACTTGAACATTGCTGGCGGCGCCGTAGCCCGCCATGCCAAAAACCAGGCCAATGCCGTCAAGTTTCTGGAGTACCTGGCCAGCCCGCAAGCACAAAACTATTTTGCCAACGGCAACAACGAATGGCCCACAGCCAAAGGCGTGGTCGTAGAGAACCCGGCACTCAAGGCCATGACCGGTGGTGTGGCTTTCAAAAGCGAAACCATTCCGATCAGCGCGGTGGGTGCCAACATCCCCAAAGTGCAGCAAATGCTCGACCGCGTGGGCTTTCCCTGAAGCTTCGCCCCCTCATCTGAACCCAGCCCGGCTTACCGGGCTTTTTCACGCCCAAAACCAAGACAAGAGCACGTCATAATTGACGCTTACGTCAACACCATCCACAGGAGACAACATGGAAATCAAGGGCAACGTATTCATCGTGACAGGCGGCGCATCGGGCCTGGGCGAAGGCACGGCACGCATGCTGGCGCAGCAAGGCGGTACCGTCGTCATTGCCGATATGCAGGAAGAAAAAGGCCAGGCCGTTGCGCGCGACATTGGCGGGGCCTTTGTCCGCTGCGATGTCAGCAACGAGGCCGATGGCCAGGCCGTGGTGGCCAAAGCCGTGTCGCTGGGACGCCTGGCGGGCTTGGTCAATTGTGCTGGCATCGCGCCGGCTGAAAAAACGGTAGGCAAAAACGGCGCCCATGCACTGGCCGTGTTCAGCAAAACCATCACGGTGAACCTGATTGGCACCTTCAACATGATTCGTCTGGCCGCCGAAGCCATGTGCAAAAACGAACCCGAAGCCACCGGCGAACGTGGTGTGCTGATTTCCACCGCCAGCGTGGCCGCCTACGATGGCCAGATTGGCCAAGCAGCCTATAGCGCCTCCAAGGGTGGTGTGGTGGGCATGACGCTGCCGATTGCGCGCGACCTGGCACGCAACGGCATCCGCAACATGACCATTGCGCCAGGCATTTTTGGTACGCCCATGCTGTTTGGCATGCCCCAGGAAGTGCAGGATGCACTGGCAGCTGGAGTGCCCTTCCCCAGCCGCCTGGGCACCCCCCAAGACTACGCCCGTCTGGTAAAGCACATTCTGGAAAACGACATGCTCAATGGCGAAGTTATTCGCCTTGATGGCGCTATTCGCCTGGCACCACGCTGATGATGGGGGTCGCCGCTGGCGGCGACCCCGGCGGTTTCAGATATACGGGGGCGCCTATGCACGGCCTGCGTAAGCCAGCCCCGACGCCACACCGCCAAAAAGATCCCCCTCGACCAACGCAACACCCGGAAAAGCTTGCGCCAGCGCCGACTGAAACGGGCGCAGTGCCGATGAGCCTCCGGTCAAGTACACCGCCGCCAATTGCTGCGGCGCCACACCAGCGCGGCGTACGCACTCTTGCGCACAGGCGACCACACGCCCCAAAAGTTGATCTAAATGCTGCGCCAGATCGGCAGGCGTCAGTTGCACGGCCAAGCCCGTCTCGACGCTTTCGAGTGCAATGGTTTGTGCCGCCTCCACGCAAGAGCAGCCAATTTTGGCCTGCTCCACCGCATTGGCAATGCGGTGCCCCAGGTGTTCACGCAGCACCACCATCAAGCGCTGGTGCAAGCGCTCATCGCTGTAGTCCTCACGCAGGGCTTGGGTTTCACGCAATGCTTTGGGCGATGAAAGCCAATGGATCAGGTGCCAGGTGGCCAGATCAAAAAACACCCGGCTGGGCACCTCGCGCCCCTTGGGGCCAGTGTGCCGGTAGCCCAGCAGGGGCATGACCTGCTCCAGATTGAGCTTCTGGTCGTAGTCGGTGCCGCCAATGTGTACACCGGCAGTGGCCAGAATGTCAGCGCTGCGGTCGGGTTGCTGCATGCGTTCAGGCCCCAGACGCACCACCGTGAAGTCAGACGTGCCACCACCAATGTCCACCACCAGCACCGTGCGCTCGGCAGTCAGACGGCGCTCGTAGTCCAGAGCGGCAGCAATGGGCTCCAGTTGGAAGCTGACTTCCTCAAAGCCACAGCGCGATGCCGCCTGCAACAACATGGTCTGCGCCAGCCGATCGCGTTCGGGGTTGTCGTCCACAAAATGCACTGGACGCCCTAGCACCAGGTGGCGTGGCAAGCCCCCCAACTGCACCTGGGCGCGCCGCACCAATTCCAACAGGAATCGACCGATGATGTCCTGGAAACTGACCAACTCATTATGGATAGCGGTTTTCTCCAGGAGCAAAGGGCTCCCAAGCAGACTTTTGAGCGAGCGCATCAAGCGCCCCTCATGCTCAGCCAGATACAAACCAATCGCTTCGCGCCCAAAATGGGTGCTGTGGGTTTCCGTATTGAAGAACAACGCGGTGGGCAGCGTGGTGGCAGCGCCCTCCAAGGCGATCAGACGGGCGTTTTCTGGGCCATGGGCCCAGGCGACGGCTGAATTGGAAGTACCGAAATCAATGCCCAGCGTGCCGGGAAGAATGCTTGTCATGCGCAGCACGTCAAAAAAGTCGGCGATTGTGGCACAACCCTTTCAAGATCGGCACCCGATGCCGCAAGGGCATCTACAGGGACTCAAAACGCCCAGCACCGATGTGCATTGCACCAACGCTACCCGCCACAGGCCACAGCAAAATCTGCGGTCGCACAGCCCGGCGCTGGGCACCTCAGGTGGAACCCAAGGCAGTGACCGGATCGAGCCGGGCTGCGTGGCGCGCGGGCATGTAACCAAACACCAGGCCCGTCGCCACGGCGCAGGCAAAGGCGCCAGCCATGAACGAGAGCGAAAACACCACTGGCACACCCGCCGCGATCAGCGCAGCGCCCACCCCCACACCGATGACCACCCCGGCCACGCCACCGACCAGGGTGACCAGCAGTGCCTCGGTCAGGAACTGGCGCAGGATGTCGCGCTGACGCGCTCCCGTGGCCATGCGGATACCGATTTCGCGGGTGCGCTCGCGCACGGTCATCAGCATCACGTTCATGACGCCAATGCCGCCGACCAGCAAAGACACGGCGGCGATCAGGCCCAGCATCAGGGTCATGGCGCGGCGCGTTTCGGCCTCGGCCTGCAGCTTGGCTGCGGCATTGCTGATGCCAAAGTCCTCGCGGCCATGGCGTGACAAGAGCAGCCGATGCACCGCCGCCTCTGCCGCCTGCACCAGCGCCACCGAGGCCGCGGTCACCACGGTGTAGTCGGGCTGCGTTTGCGCCTGGTACACCCTGGCACGGCCGCCCTGGTAGGGGATAAAAACCATGTCGTCGTAGCTTTGCGCCCCCGAATCGCTGCCGCGCTCGGCCATCACGCCAATCACCTCGAAGGGCGAGTTGCCGATCAGCAAGAACTTGCCCAAGGGGCTTTGCGCACCGGGGAAAAAGTGCGCCCGCGCCTGGCTGCCCAGCACCACCAGCGGCGCCAGGCTGCGGTCTTCGGCGTCCGTGAAATAGCGCCCCTGCTGGAGCTTCCAGTGGTGTACCTCGGGCATCACATGGCTGCTGGCAAACACATACACCTGGCGGTCGGCATTGCCATAGCGCACCGTGATCGGGTCGCCAATGATGGGCATCACATGGCCCACTTCGGGCAACTGGGCAATGGCCTGCAAATCTTCGGACGTGATCACCCCCGCTGGCCCCCCGCTGGGCGGCGCGCGCCCGCCCAGGTACATGAGGGTGGTGCCCAGGGTGCCCATTTGCGCCACCACGCGCTGCTGGGCGCCCTCGCCCACGGCCAGCATCACGATCACCGAGGCCACGCCGATGACGATGCCCAGCAGCGTCAGTCCGGTGCGCACGCGGTTCAGCCGCATGCCGCGCCAGGCGGTGCGCAGGGCCTCGCGCAGCTCGCCCCAAAAGGCGCGGCGCGGGCCACTACTTTCACTATATTTTTGATAGCTGCTAGCGCTTACCCAGTGGGCGCCAGAGGCCGATTTGTCTTGTATTTTTGGAGGTTCAGGGGCGCTGTCGGCAACGATCTCGCCATCGCTGATTTCGATCACCCGGCGGGCCTGCGCGGCCACGGCCCGGTCGTGGGTGATAAGGATGATGGTGTGCCCGGCATCGGCCAGCGTGTGCAGCAAGCGCATCACTTCGGCACCGCTGTGGCTGTCCAGCGCCCCGGTGGGCTCGTCGGCGAGCAGGATGCGCCCGCCGTTCATCAGCGCCCGGGCAATCGACACGCGCTGCTGCTGTCCGCCCGACAACTGGCTGGGCCGGTGGCCCAGCCGCTCGCCCAGGCCCAAGCGCGTCAGCAAAGCAGCGGCGCGTTCTGCCCGTGGGCCTTCGGGCATACCAGCGTAGATGGCGGGCATCTCGACGTTCTCTTGCGCCGACGCGCTGGCAATGAGGTGGTAGCCCTGAAAGACAAAACCAAAGGCCTCGCGGCGCAGCCAGGCCAGGGCATCGGCGTCCATCGTGGCCACATCCTGGCCCTGGAAGTGGTAGCTGCCCGCACTGGGGCGATCCAGGCAGCCCAGCAGATTCATGAGGGTGGATTTGCCCGAGCCCGATGCGCCCACGATGGCGACAAACTCGCCAGCGTGGATGCGCAGCGACACCCCGCGCAGCACCTCGACGGCGGGCGCGCCGTCTGCACCGCCGCCGTAGCTGCGGCGGATGCCCTGCAACGCAATCAGCGGCAGCGCGTCAACGGAGGGATCGGCGCTCACCACTGAAACCTTGGAGGACCGCTGTCGTCACTGCGCTCACCCGTGACCAATTGCTCGCCCTCTTGCAGGCCCTGGCGCACTTCGGCTAGGTGTCGGCTGCGCACCCCGACCTGCACGGCGCGCTCTTGCACACGGCCATCCGCGGGCAGCACCCGGGCGGTGTGGGTGTGGGGCTGGCCGGGCGCGCTGGCCGGCGCGGTGAGTGCGGTGAGCGCCGTCAACGGCACGGCGATCACGTCCTGGGCCTGGGCGGTGATGAAGCTGGCCTGTGCGGTCATCTGCGGCATCAACTCACCATCGCTGTTGTCCACGTCAAACAG
>NZ_JAQUAL010000039.1:0-22666 GCF_028687295.1 Simplicispira sp. | reverse complement strand
GCGGCGGCGCTCCAATTGACATTCTTCGGCAGTACATCGAGGAACAACAAACACCCCATTAGGACGCCTGCGGCGTCCGCGCTCTCAACCCCGGGCTAAACCCCGAGGCTTCCCGCGCCATGGGTGAAGATGCCCAGCTGAAGGCATCAAACGCTTGCAGGGGTCAGCTCAATGCGCAGGTTCATGCCCAAAGCCTTGGCAGCGCTGGTCAGGGTGGTCAACGTCAAGCTGGTGTCTTCTTCGTCCAGCAGGCGATTTAAAGCCGCACGGCTGGTGTGCATCTTCGATGCCAAGGAAGTTTTGGTGAGTTTCTGTGCCTTCATCTCTTGCTCTAGCTGCCAAGCGACGACGCGCTTGATAGCCACAGCGGAGACATCCTCAAGGATGGCCTCTTCTTCTAGGAAGTCGTCAAAGCTGCTGCCGATGTGCTGGTTCATACCGAGTTCCTCAATTGCTTCAAACGCGACTTGGCCAAATCCAGGTCGCCTGCTGGGGTGGCCTGGGACTTTTTGATAAAGCCGTGCAGGAGCACCATGACGCTGCCCACCACCGTAAAAAGCACCCGGGCAATGCGTCCGGACAGCTGGATGCGCACTTCCCACAGGTCTTTGTCCATCTTGCGCACCAGCGGCATGCCCAAGGGCCAACCAAACTGCACTGTTTTGATGTCTTCCCCAATCGTTCGTCGGTCGGCGGCGGGTAGCTCCTTGAGCCAATCTCTGACCGGTTCTGCGCCACTGCCCGTGGCGAAGAAGCGCACATCTAAAGTTGGGTGACTCACGATGAATCGTACCAAAAAAGATACGCTTGGTAAAAAAGAGGGCTGATGGCAATTGCCTGATGGCGATGCAATCGAAGTTGGTTTTACCAGCCCCAAATCTGCAGTCACGATGCCCCGTGACACGACATAAGGCAAAGAAAAAGCCCCGCTGCCTATGAGACAGGGGGCTTTTGATGCGTTATGAGATGGCCTGAGATGGTCATATGGCGCGGCGTGAGGGATTCGAACCCCCGACAGCCCGGGTAGAAGCCGGGTACTCTATCCAGCTGAGTTAACGCCGCAGCGGCGCGATTCTAAGGCAGGCGCGCGGTGTGTTGGCCGCTGCGCCAAGTGGGCGGGGCCAATCGTGGCGACACCACAACACTTTTTGGGCTTGTAATGTTTTTAGAGCTTTGCGCAGAGTGGGTCAGCGTTTGGAGCTACTAAACTTGTAGCACGGAGGATTCGGCGCTATAGTGCGCCGCACCCCTGTAAACCACCCATTGCGCAAGGAGAAGCTTCATGAGCTCCAAGGAAAACGCCGCCATCAACCAGTTGTTTGAACGCCTCGAATGCCGCTACGCCCTGCGCGTGCTGTGGGCGCTGCGCGATGGCCATCCGCAAACCTTCCGGCTGCTGCAAGACAGCGTGGGCGGCATCACGCCCAACACGCTCAATACCCGCATCAAAGAGCTGCGCGAGGCGGGCCTGGTAGACCACGGCAGCGAGGGCTACACCGTCACGCCCGTGGGCGCCGACTTGCTCAAGCGCCTCAACGATGTGCAGGCTTTTGCCAACCGCTGGGCCGCTGGGCGCGCCAAGAAATAAGCGCTGCCACCAGGGCTTGGGGCCCAATTGGCCTCCAAGCCAATAGCAGAAAGCGCAAGCAGCTACATTTTTAATAGTAAAAAGGATTCCCTATGGCCTTCACCACCACTGCCTCCGGCCTGCAATACGAAGACACCACGCCCGGCGAGGGCCTTGAGGCCACCAGCGGCCAGCAGGTCACGGTGCATTACACAGGCTGGCTCTACAACGACGGCGTGCAAGGCGCCAAGTTTGACTCCAGCCGTGACCGCAAAGACCCGTTCTCGTTTGCACTGGGCGCCGGCATGGTCATCAAGGGCTGGGACGAAGGCGTGCAGGGCATGAAGATTGGTGGCCAGCGCACGCTGATCATCCCTTCGGCACTGGGCTATGGCCCGCGCGGCGCAGGCGGCGTGATTCCGCCCAATGCCACGCTGAAGTTTGATGTGGAGCTGCTGAAGGTGGGCCGCTGAAGCGCCCTGCCCTGTGCTCTGACTGAAGCGGCCTGCGGGCCGCTTTTTTGTGGGCGCCTACATCTCCAGGCGCACCGGAGGCCGGTGGGGCGCAGGGCGGGTGATCCAGCTGACCAGCGCGGCCAGCACCAGCCCGGCGGGCACGCCAAACACGCCTGCCGAGATGGGCTGTATGCCCCACCACAGCCCGTCGGCCAGCAACCACGGCCCCAGCGTAGCGCGCAGTGCGGGCACATGCGACAGCATGTAATACGCCGCCACACCCAGCCCGCCCAACATGCCCGCCACGGCGCCCTGGCGCGTGGTGCCGCGCCAGAAAATGCCCAGCACCATCACCGGCACAAAGGCCGATGCCGCCAGCGAAAACGAGGCCGTGACCAGCGGCAGAATGTCCGAGGGCTTGAGCGCCGCCACAAACGCCGCCGCCAGGGCCACGGCCAGCAGCGTGAACTTGGTGAGGATGACGCGCTGCTCGGGCGAGGCGTCGCGGGGGCGGTCGCCAAAATACAGGTCGCGCACCAGGGCGTTGCTGATGGTCAGCAGCAAGCCATCGGCGGTGGACAGGGCAGCCGCCAGCCCTCCCGCCGCCACCAGCCCCGACACCACGTAGGGCAGGCCACCCAGCTCGGGCGTGGCCAGCATGATGAGGTCGGCGCCCAGGTGGATCTCACCAAACTGCACAATGCCATCGCCGTTGATGTCTTCAATCGACAGCAACGAGGCATCGACCCGCGCCCACTGCGCCATCCAGTGCGGCAGGGCATCGAAATGGCTGCCCACCAGGTTGTTCATGACCTCAAACTTGACCAGCACCGCCAGCGCAGGCGCACTGAGGTAAAGAATGGCAATAAAAAACAGCGACCAGGCCACGGAGGAGCGGGCCCCGGCCACGCTGGGCACGGTGTAGTAGCGCGTGAGCAGGTGCGGCAAACCAGCGGTGCCCACCATCAGGCAGAACATGAGGGCGAGAAAGTTGCGCCGGGTGTCGCGGTAGTCGGCCTGCTCTTGCGCTGTGCCGTCGGGGTCGCCAGCGTAGGCCTGGCTGTGGCGCGGCAGGCCGCCCAAGGGCTGGGCGCGGGCGTAGTTTTCGCGCATTTCGCGCGTCCAGCGCTCGCGGGCGGTGTCGGCATCGCGGGGCATGGCGGCCAGCTCACGGCTGGCAGCGACGATCAGGCCCACATCGGCATTCTGGGCACGCAGGCGGTGGATGCGCTCTTGCGTGGCCTGGCGCTGGCGCTCCAGGGCAGCGTCCACGTCCTGCAAGCGCGCTTCAAAGTCCTGGGCACGGCGCAGGTAGCCCGCAATCACCTGTTGTTCGGCGGGCGAGGCCAGCAGTTGCTCTTCCAGGCTGGCGATTTTGCCCAGGTGCTGGCCATACACCAGCGGGGCCAGCGGGTTGCCCAATTGCTTGTAGGCCAGCCACGACACCGGGATCAAAAACGCCAGCAACAGCACCACGTACTGCGCCACCTGCGTCCAGGTGATGGCGCGCATGCCTCCCAAAAAAGAGCACAGCAACATGCCACCCAGGCCAAGCATGATGCCGATCTCGAACTGCACGCCGGTCAGGCGTGAGGCAATCAGGCCCACGCCGTAAATCTGCGCCACCAGGTAAATAAAGGAGCAGACGACAGCCGCCAGCGCGGCAATGCTGCGGGGCAAGCGCCCACCAAAGCGCACATGAAAAAACTCGGGTACCGTGTACAGGCCCATGGCGCGCAGGTGCGGCGCGATCAAAATGGCCACCAGGCAAAAGCCCCCCGTCCAGCCCAGCAGGTAGGCCAGCCCGCCAGCCTGCCCCGGCGTGCCCGAGAAGCCTTGCAGGTACAGCGCCCCGGAGAGGCTGATGAACGAGGCGGCACTCATCCAGTCGGCAGCCGCCGCCATGCCGTTGTACATGGGCGGAATGCGCCGACCGGCGACGTAATACTCTTCCGAGTCGGCGGTGCGCCCATACACCCCAATGGCGGCATACGCCATCACGGTAAGAAAAAGAAAAATGGGCCCTATCCATTGGCGCGACAGCCCGCGCTGCTCGGCCCAGGCCATCAGGGCCAAAAAGCCCAGCACCCCCACCACATACAGCGCCAGCGTGCGGTGCAGCCGGTGCAGGTAGGCTGTACCGGTGCCGGGCTCGTGCTCAGCCATGCGGCGGCTGGCCTGGGGGGGCAATGGCCGATGCGCTCTGCTGGTCTTGGCGCTCGAAACGGCTCATGGCCATGGCATACACCACCACGATCACCATGAACACCACCACCGCCCCCTGCGCGGCCACCCAATAGCCCAAAGGCCATCCGGCGACCACCCAGTGGTGCAAATCGCGGGCAAAGAAGCACACCCCAAAAGACACCGCAGCCCACACCAGCAGCAGCACGCCCTTCAGCTGCAGGTGGCGGGCATCGTGCAGATCGGGCGCAAAAGGCCGCGCCGCTTTGGCGCTGGTGCTGTCAGGGGCTGGGGTGACGCGAATCACGGCACAGGGGCCAGACTCAGCCAGCCAGTTGCTGCCAGGTGGCAATCACGCTGTCGGGGTTGAGCGAGATGGAAGAAATACCCTCGTCGGCCAGCCACTGCGCAAAGTCAGGGTGGTCTGAAGGGCCCTGGCCGCAAATGCCGATGTATTTGCCCTGCGCCCGGCAGGCCTTGATGGCCTGGTGGATCAGTGCCTGCACAGCGGGGTCGCGCTCGTCGAAATCAGCGGCCAGCAGCTCCAGGCCCGAATCGCGATCCAGGCCCAGCGTGAGCTGGGTCAGGTCGTTGGAGCCAATGGAGAA
This sequence comes from Simplicispira sp., assembly GCF_028687295.1. Lineage (NCBI taxonomy): Bacteria > Pseudomonadati > Pseudomonadota > Betaproteobacteria > Burkholderiales > Comamonadaceae > Simplicispira > Simplicispira sp. Next base: position 17,852 of record NZ_JAQUAL010000039.1, on the reverse strand, counting down.
GCCATCAAAGAATTCGAGGAAGCGATCGGCCAGGATGGCGTTGCTCGGGATCTCGCACATCATGATGAGCTTGAGCTCGTTCTCGCCGCGCTTCAGGCCATGCTGCGCCAGCAATTGCGTCACACGCTCGGCCTGGCCCAGGGTGCGCACAAAGGGCACCATGATCTGCACGTTGGTCAGGCCCATGTCGTGGCGCACACGCTTGAGCGCCTCGCATTCCATGGCAAAGGCTTCGCCAAACTCGGCGCTGACGTAGCGCGCTGCGCCACGGAAGCCCAGCATGGGGTTTTCTTCTTCGGGCTCGTAGCGGCTGCCGCCGATGAGCTTGCGGTACTCGTTGCTCTTGAAGTCCGACAAGCGCACGATCACGGGCTTGGGCCAGAAAGCGGCGGCAATGGTGGCCACGCCTTCAGCCACTTTGTCCACGTAGAAAGCACGGGGGCTGGCATGGCCCCGGGCCACGGATTCGACAGCTTTCTTCAGGTCGGCATCAATGTTCGGGTAGTCCAGGATGGCCTTGGGGTGGACGCCGATGTTGTTGTTGATGATGAATTCCAGCCGCGCCAGGCCCACGCCCTCGTTGGGCAGCTGGGCAAAGTCAAAGGCCAATTGCGGGTTGCCCACGTTCATCATGATTTTGGTCTTGATGGGGGGCATGGCGCCGCGCTGCACTTCGGTCACTTCGGTTTCCAGCAGACCGTCGTAAATACGGCCTGTGTCGCCCTCGGCGCAGCTCACCGTCACCAGCGTGCCGTCCAGCAGCTTGTCGGTGGCGTTGCCACAGCCCACGACGGCCGGAATGCCCAGCTCGCGCGCAATGATGGCGGCGTGGCAGGTGCGGCCACCGCGGTTGGTGACGATGGCGCTGGCGCGCTTCATCACTGGCTCCCAGTTGGGGTCGGTCATGTCAGTGACCAGCACATCGCCGGGCTGCACCTTGTCCATCTCGGAGATGTTGTGAACCAGGCGCACCGGGCCGGTGCCGATTTTTTGGCCAATGGCGCGGCCCTCGGCCAACACAGGGCCGGTGCCCTTCAATTTGTAGCGCAGCTCGGCCTGGCCTTTGGACTGGCTTTTGACGGTTTCGGGGCGCGCTTGCAGGATGTAGAGCTGGCCGTCGGTGCCGTCTTTGCCCCACTCGATGTCCATGGGGCGGCCATAGTGCTGCTCGATCACCAGCGCGTAGTGGGCCAGTTGCTCCACATCGGCATCGGTCAACGAGTAGCGGTTGCGCTGCTCGGTGGGCACATCCACGGTTTGAATGAGCTTGCCGGTGGCGGCTTTTTCTTCGGGAGTGGCAAACACCATCTGGATGAGTTTGCTGCCCAGGTTGCGGCGAATCACGGCCTTGTTGCCCGCCTTCAGCATGGGCTTGTGCACGTAGAACTCGTCGGGGTTGACAGCGCCCTGCACCACCGTTTCGCCCAGGCCGTAGCTGCTGGTGATGAACACCACTTCTTCAAAGCCCGATTCAGTATCGATGGTGAACATCACGCCCGCTGCGCCCAAATCCGAGCGCACCATGCGCTGCACGCCCGCCGACAGGGCCACCACGTCATGGGCAAAGCCCTTGTGGACGCGGTAGCTGATGGCGCGGTCGTTGTAGAGCGAGGCAAACACCTCTTTCATCTTGTGCAGCACGTCTTCGATGCCGACCACGTTCAGGAAGGTTTCTTGCTGACCGGCAAACGAGGCGTCGGGCAAATCTTCTGCCGTGGCCGACGAGCGCACGGCAAAGCTGGCCTGCGGGTTGCCAGCCGAGAGCTGGGCAAACTCGGCGCGCACGGCGGCTTCCAAATCCGCCGGGAAGGGATGGTTTTCGACCCAGCCACGGATTTCGGCACCGGCAGCGGCCAGGGCGCGCACGTCTTCTACGTCCAGCGCAGCCAGCTTGGCGCTGATCTTGTCGGCCAGGCCCTCGAAGGCCAAGAATTCACGGAAGGCATGGGCCGTGGTGGCAAAACCGGTGGGCACGCGCACGCCCTGGGGCAATTGCGAGATCATTTCGCCCAAACTGGCGTTCTTGCCGCCGACCGATTCGACATCGGTCATGCGCAATTGCTCGAACGGGACGACCAGGGCGGTCGGGCTGAAAAGTGCAGACATGGGAAAGCTCCAGAAGTTAAAACAGGGTCAATGCCAGCGCGCGTGCCAACGCGCGGGCGGGTAGCCAGGCACCCATGCAGCTTGGTTGTTGTGTTTATGGGCTGCGGGCGGGTGCATGGTCAAGAATTCGGACAATCCGCAGCATTGTAGAGTTCGCACTCCGGACTTCTCTCATCTCACTGACTTCAGTTTGCGCCGCCCCTGGAGGGCTGGGTTGAAACATGCACACACGCACCGTATTTTTTGTCTCTGACGGCACCGGCATCACTGCCGAAACCTTTGGCAATGCCATCCTGGCGCAGTTCGAGATCGTGCCCCGGCGCGTGCGCCTGCCCTTCATCGACACGGTGGACAAAGCCCACCAGGCCGTGCGCCAGATCAACCACACGGCGGAGCTGGAGGGGCGCAAGAGCATCGTCTTCACCACGCTGGTAAACATGGAAGTGCTCAAGGTGATTCAGGAAGGCTGCAAAGGCATGCTGCTGGACATGTTTGGCACCTTTGTCCACCCGCTGGAGGTGGAGCTGGGCATCAAGTCGCACCACCGCGTGGGGCGCTTTTCTGACATCAGCAAAAGCAAGGAATACCACGACCGCATCGAGGCCATCAACTACAGCCTGGCCCACGACGACGGCCAGAGCCACAAGAACCTGGAAGAGGCGGACGTGATCCTGGTGGGCGTGAGCCGCAGCGGCAAGACGCCCACCAGCCTGTACCTGGCGATGCAGCACGGCCTGAAGGCGGCCAACTACCCGCTGATTCCCGAAGATTTTGAGCGCCGCCAGCTGCCGCCTGCGCTGGTGCCCTACAAAAAGAAGATTTTTGGCCTGACCATCAGCGCCGAGCGCCTGTCCGAAATCCGCAGCGAACGGCGCCCCGACTCGCGCTACGCCAGCCTGCCCAACTGCCGCCACGAGGTGGCCGAGGCCGAGGCCATGATGCGCCGCGCCAGCATCCGCTGGCTGTCGTCCACCACCAAGTCCATCGAAGAGATTGCCACCACCATCCTGCAAGAGATCCGGCCCGAGCGGCTGAGTTACTGAGGCCGCAGCGCGCCCACCCTGGAAATTTGATAAGAAACGGCTGAAAGCCTTGTGGGACATGCGCAAGCAGCTATCAATATAGAAGCATTTCAACAACCTCTATGGCCTACCTTGGGGTGTACCGTGTTGAACATAGTGCTCAGAAAGACTCGTAGATCAATCCGCTATCTGTGAGAGATATAAAACCAAAAGCGGCGGCGCTGTTTGACATAGCCCCTCCGCTTTTATTTTGATAGCTGCTCGCGCCCATCCAGCAAGGGCCAGAGCCACTTTTTACGGTTAATCTGAAGAAAACAGGTACTGCAATACACCGTCGGGGGCGGGCACGGGGGTGCAGGCCACCTGCCAGACCTGGGCAATGGCGTCGGCGGTAAGGGTGTGCGCCACCGGGCCATAGCGGTACTGGCCGCTGTCGAGCAGCAGCACGTCGTGGGCGTAGCGCAGTGCCAGGTTCAGGTCGTGCAGTACGGCCACCACGCCCACGCCCTGTTCTTGCGCCCAGCGGCGCAGCAGGCGCATGGCCTGGTGCTGGTGCGCCAGGTCGAGGGCGGCGGTGGGCTCGTCCAGCAGCAGCCAGCGTGCTGCGCCGTCGGGGCGGGGCTCCCAGATTTGCGCCAGTGCGCGCGCCAGGTGGGCGCGGGCGCGTTCGCCGCCCGACAAGGTGTTGATGTTGCGCTGCGCCAGGTGCGCTACGCCCGTAGCCTCCAGGGCGCGCAAGGCGATGGCGCCCTCGTGCGGGCTGGGCGCCATGCGGTGCGCAAAGCGGCCCCACTCCACCACCTCCTGCACCGTGAAATCAAAGGCCACGGCGTTCTCCTGCGGCATGACCGCGCGCACCAGCGCCAGTTGCGCGGGGGTGTAGCGCGGCAAGGGCCGGTCGCCCAGGCGCACCTCGCCTGCCTGCGGTGCGCGCTGGCCCGAGAGCATGGCCAGCAGTGTGCTTTTGCCCGCGCCATTGGGCCCGAGGATGGCGGTAAAGCGCCCCGGTTGCAGCGCCGCATCCACGGTGGCCAGCCGGGGACCACCGGGCAAACCCACGCCCAGCGCGTGGCATTCCAGTGTGTTCATACCTTGCCCTTGAACTGGCGCAGCATCGCCAAAAACAGCGGCACGCCGATGAAGGCGGTCAGCACGCCCAGCGGCAGCTCAGCCGGTTGCACCACCGTGCGCGCTACGGCATCTGCGGCCACCACCAGCGCCGCGCCCAGCAGCGCCGAACCCGGCAGCACCACGCGGTGGTCTGGCCCGGCCACCAGGCGCACCCAGTGCGGGGCCACCAAACCAATAAAGCCGATGATGCCAGTGGCGGCTGTCACGGCGCCCACGGCCAGTGCCGTCACCAGCACGGCCAGGCGCTTGGTGCGCTCCACGGGTACGCCCAGCAGCATGGCCTGCGCTTCGCCCAAGGCAATGGCGTTGAGCGATCGTGCCAGCGTCATGCCCACGCCCGAGGCCAGCAGCACCACAGCACCCACCAAGCCCACAGCGCCCCAGCGCGCGCCGCCCAGGCTGCCCAGCAGCCACATTTGCAGGTTGCGGAGTTGCTCGTCACTGGAGATAAAACTCAAATACCCCAAGCCCGCCATGGCCAGCGCATTGACAGCAATGCCCGCCAGCAGCATCAGCCCCATGCGGGTGCCACCGCCCGACTGGGCCAGCGCGTAAATCAGCAGCGTGACACCCAGACCGCCGGTGAAGGCCATGCCGACCAGCGTCCAGCTGCCCAGACTGCGCGGCAGCTCGGGAAACCACCAGCCGCCCAGCACAATCGCGGCGGCGGCGGCCAGCGCGGCGCCGCTGCTGACGCCAATCAGGCCCGGATCGGCCAGCGGGTTGCGAAACACCCCCTGCATCAGCGCCCCAGCCAGGCCCAGTCCGGCGCCCGCCACCATGCCCAGCAACAGGCGTGGCAGGCGGATATTGACGAAGACGAGGTATTCGGGCCCCGCCTCCCCCTGGCCCGACACCAGCTGCACCAGCACCTGCCACAGCTGCGCAGGCGCGATGGCATAGGCGCCCTGTGCGCTGCCTGCCACCAGTGCGGTCAGCGCCAATATCAGGCCCAACAGCAGTGCCGCGCGCGGCGGCAGGCGCCCGCTGGGGTGCAACGCGCGCGCGGCGCCCAGTGCGCCACTCATGCCAGCAGCGCCAGCATGCGGGTGTGCAGCTCACGCACCGCTTGCGGCAGGCGTGGGCCAAAGCCCAGCAGGTGGTTGGCCTCCATCGCCACCAGGGCGCGGCGCTGGAAGGCGGGCGTGAGCGCCAGTTCGGGCCTCTGCCAGAAGGCGCCCTCGCCTCCCAGTGCCTCCATCCCTTGGCTGCTGTTGAGCAGCACCTGGGGCGCGGCGCTGGCCATGGCTTCGGCGGTCAGCGGACGGTAGCCCTGAAAACCCGCCGCCACATTGATGCCACCGGCAAAGCGGATCACCGCATCGGCAGCGGTGCCCGCACCAGCCACCATGGGCGCGCCGCCGTGCGCCAGGATGAACAGCGCGCGCGGGCGCTGCGCCGTGCGCGCCACCTGCTGCTGCACCTGCGCCCACTGCGCATCGAGGGTGGCTTGCAGCGCCTGCGCCTGCACAGTGCGCCCAGTCAAGCGCCCTACCACTTGCAGCTTGCGCTGTACCTCGGCCCAGCTGTGGTCGGCCTGCACCAGCTCCACGCGCACGCCAGCGCTGCGGATTTGGTCCAGCACCACCTGGGGGCCGGCCTCGTGGGTGCCGACCACGGCATCCGGGCGCAGCGACAGCAGCCCTTCGGCAGAGAGCTGGCGCATGTAGCCGACCTTGGGGGTTTTCAGGGCGGCATCGGGGTACAGGCTGGTGGTGTCGGTTCCCACCAGTTGGCCCTCGGCGCCCAAGGCATAGACCACTTCAGTGAGCGCACCGCCCAGCGCCACCAAGCGCTGGGCAGCCACTGCCTGGGCCGGTGCAGCCGCAGGCGCAGCGCGGGTGGCAGACCAGGCCAGCAGCGGCACGGCGCCCAGGCCGCGCAGCCATTGCCGACGCTGGGGGTGGGAGGGCCAAAATTCGTGAGGCATAGCGGGATATGGCAAAAAATCGGAAAACAAGAACGAGCGCCCTGTGGCGCCCACTGCACAGGCCAGGGCGCTGGCGCAGAAAACCCCTGCACCAGCGCCGCCCCAGGCCAATGCCGCCAGTGGCATTGGCCTTGCAGCACTTCAGCGTGGCAGGCGCCCCACCAGGTCACGCCATGCCGGTAGCTCAGGGCTACCGGGCTTGCGCACGCCAAAGAACATCGCGATCAACTCGGATTGCGCATCGAACACTTCCACCGAAGTCACGATGCCATCGACCGTGGGTTTTTCTACCACCCAGACGCTGTCGATCAGGTCTTCACGCAGGTGCAGGTTGAAGCCGGGGTCAAGCACATTGAGCCAGCGCACATCGCCGCGCACCATGGGTTCGACGCGCTGCACCGGGCCCGAGTGAATCTGGATGCAGCCGCCGCTGCCCACAAACACCATGATCGGCGTGCCGTCCACAGCGGCCTCGGCCAGCAAGCGCCACACTGCCGTGCAGGGAACACGCTGCGCGAAGCTGCCTTCCACCAAGCGGAAGCTCTGCTGGCGCTCAACACCGTGGCGCTGCAACAGCGTGAAGAATTCGTGCGTGTCCTGCATGGCAGCCCAGTCTGCGGCCAAGGCGGCCACATCGATCTCGCTATCGGGCCGGAGTGGTTTGGGTGGCGGGGCAACAGCAAACACGGCGGGCGCGGCCTGCGGATCGGCAAAGCGGGCTACCAGCGCATTCCAGGCGGTCAGGTCGGTGGCGGCGCGGGCGAACACCTTGTGGATCGCCAAGCCCTGTGCGTTGAAAAATTGCAGGCTGTGCTGGGACGCCTGGCCGGGCTGGGCTGCGGCCTCTTGCACCGCATAGCCTGCGTGCCACGACCGGAAGAACAGCCGCAGGTCGATGTCTGCATCCAGGGCCAGGCCCACTGGGCCTTCTGCCGACACATTGCGGTAAACGCCCGTTTTTTCATGGACGGCTGCGTCGTTGCGCGTGAGCGCCATCACCGGCCCACAGGCTTCCAAGCCCTGTAGCAGCTCCACCCAGGGGCCGTGCAACGCAGTCACCTGCAATGCGCCTTCCACCACACCGGCATGCGCGGCCAAGGCAGCCCCTTCGCTCAAGCCCAGGCTGTGGGCTGCCTCGCGGGCCCGCAAGCCCGAGCGGCGCGCCGCTGCCAACTGGGCATGCAACCCGGTCTGTAGTGCGGGCGTACCGTGCCCGGCCACCGCCATCACCGCGCTCATGCGGCCACCCCGGCCAGCGCCTGCCGTGCAAAGGGTGCACGGGCGGTAGATAAGTCGAACCAGTTTTTCATCTCTCTCTCCTTGTTGTCCGTTGCATAGAACGGGCCATGCCGTATGGGGCTGGCCCTGCCACCGCAGTGCCTTCAGGGGGCGGGCGGCTGTATGTCCATCTCCAGCGTCCAGGTCTGGGTGCCGGTGTAGGGCTTGGCCCCGGCGGCTACGGGGGCGTAGGCGATGCGGGTCAGGTGCAGGCGCGCGTAGCTGTTGCCTTCACCCGAGCGCACCAGCGTGGCGCGTTCGGGGTTGGCCTTGAGCTGGTGCTGGCCTGCCAGACCTGCGGCAAGGGCACCGGCATCGGTGGGGTAGTAGCTGAACCAGCCGTAGTCCAGCGGCTCCGGGTAGGTGCCGGTGTAAGCGGGCGAGAGCTGCGATGACACCGAGTCCTTGACCCAGGCACCAGCATTGGCAGGCGTGGCCAGCACGCTGGTCAGGTCGGCCAGCGTATCGGCGGGCACCGCACTCTTGAACTTGGCGACCACGGGCGTGGTGCCATCCGATCCATAAAAACCTGCGGGGGTAGCGCCCACAAAACCACCCACCTTGCCGCTGCCCGAGGTGCCGCCATTGAGCTTGATCGTGTAGCGGTTGAAAGCCACATGCCAGTCACCGCTGGCAGGCACGGTGGCGGCAGTGGTGAGGTTGTAGTACACCCAGCCAGCCGAGGCATCGACGGTGGCCGTGCGAATTTGCTGGCTGGTGCGGTCAAGCCAGCGGAACGTGGGGTGGCCCGATGCGGTTCCCCCTGCACCGCCGTAATAGCCCAGCAACTGCAATGCATAGACGGGGGCAGCAGCCGTGCCCACTGCATCGGCCAGTGTGTTTTGCGTGGTGACCAGGAACACGCGGTAGTTGGGGTAGAGCAAATGGTCACTGTCGCCGCCCAGGCCATATTCAAAGGCGGACGACTGGATCATGTTGCCGCCGGTAAACACGTTCTTGGCCGCATCGGGAAAGTACAGGTTCGCCGGGATGGCGCTGCCTTTGGGGTAGGTCAGCGCACTCTTCCAGGTCTGCAATTCGGCCCAGGTGTGTGTGAACGGGCTGCCAAAAGCACCGCCCGCACCGCTGCCGTTGGGGCCGCTGTTGGTGAGCAGTTCAGCGGTGCGCCCGCCGCTTTTGACCTGGATGTCCCACGCATTGCCACTGCAACCGGGCACCTGCGCTTTGGCATTGAAGTCGTAGCACAGCGAGGCACCGGCAGCGGGCAACTCGAACGTCCAGGTGGCTTTTTCTGTGAACTTGCTCGCATCGCTCACGGGCGGTACGACGGGGGGCTCGGGGCTGTCGCCACTGCCGCCACCGCCACAAGCGCTGAGCAGCACAGCAGCCAGTGCCGTGGGCCAGAGGTAAAAGGATCGGTCGGTCATGAAATCTCCTGAGGTCAATGGTTGGATGGCCCGAACGCCCACTTGGCGCCGATATAGACAAAGCGCCCGGCGATAGGCCCGAAGTCACTGGGGCTGGCGAAATCGCGCTGGCGGTCGAACAGGTTGTTGGCACCGATGAACAAGGTGAGCCCGTCGCCCATCTCGTGGTTGAGGCTCAGGTCGAGTGCGCTCCAGGCAGGAGAACGCGCGCCGCTGGCAGCGCTGACCAGCTCATCGCTTTGGTAGCGCGCACGCAGTGCTACGGTGGTGCCGGGCTGGGCTTTCCAGTCCACGCCCAGGCGCACCATGTCGCGCGGGCGGCGGGTGAGTTCACCGCCCTGCACCAAGTCCCGCGTGGCGGTGCGGGTGTAGCCCAGCTGCCACTGCAGCGCAGGGGTGGCACGCCAGCGCAGGCTGCTTTCGATCCCCGCTGTGCGGGCGCGGGCCACGTTGGCATAGGTGTAGGCCGTGACGCCATTGACGGTGGTCGCGTTGGCCAGGTCCGTCTGGATCATGTGTTTGATCCGGTTGTGGAACGCGTTGACATCCAGGCTCCAGGTGCGCCCCAGACTCAGCGTGCCGCCCCATTGCAGGCTGGTCGATGACTCTGGCTGGAGTAAGGGGTTGCCCACCACGACATAGCCCAGCGCACTGTGGTCAAACAGGTAGTGGCGCTCTTTGAGGTTGGGCACGCGGTAGCCCATGCCGATGCTGGCGCGCAGCACGCCCTTCCAGTCGCCCTGCTCAAACACGTTGCCGCGCACACTGACCTTGGGAGCAGCATGGCCACCAAAATCTGAATCGTGCTGGCCGCGCATGCCCAGCAGCACTTCCCAGCGGTCGCTCCAGAGGATGTTGTTTTGCACAAACACCTCCCGGCTGCTGCGTTGGACACGCCCACGCAGCCCCAGCTCAGAGGTGCCATTGCGCGTCTGGTTCAGCGTTTCGCGGTGCCAATCGGTGCCCAGCATCCACAGCTGCGGGCCCCAGGCAGGCAACTCGATCTGGGTCGTGACGTGATCGGTTTGCTGCACCGAACGGCGCTGGCCCACCCCCACGGCATCTGAATACGCCTGCGAGGCGCTGTCGTAGCGCTCGCTCACCGCCTTGACTTGCAGGCGCACACTGCTGTCCAGGCGCCAGTCACCGCCCAGCACCGCACGGTGGCGTGTGATGTCCTCGGTTTTGCGCTGGGGCACGTAGTGGGGCGGCACAAAATACGCATAGCGCTGCACATCCGCTTCGGTGTAGCGCCCCGCTTCGGCCCAGAAGCGCATGCCGGTGCGCGGCAGCCATTCGCCACGGGCAGCCAGCTGGATGCGCTTGCTGGCATCGCCCTGGCGCACCCACTCCGCAGGGTGCAAGCCAAAACCGGCATCGTCCAACACGTCGCCCGACAAGCCCAGGCGCCAAGTCGAGGCACCGCCCGCCAGGTCAAAACGGGCATGGCGGCTATTGGCGCTGGCGCTGCGGCCACTGTCGTTCTGGCGCCCGTAGCTGCCCGCATCCACCGCCACAGTGCCGCCCCAGCCCGGCTGCATGCGCCGCGTAATGACGTTGACCACGCCACCCATGGCCGCACTGCCGTACTGCGCAGAACTGGCACCTTTGACCACTTCCACACGCTCGACCTGTGTCAACAGGTACTGGCTCAAATCCACCGTGGAGCCGGTACTGGCCGAAATTGGCAAACCGTCGATCAACACCAGCACCTGGTCAGCGCTCAGACCTTGCAGCGACAGTTCAAAGCCCGACTTGCCATGCACCTCGCGCAATTGCAGACCGGGCACGTTCTCCAGCGCCTGCTTCAGGGTGCGCGCATGGGTGAGATCCAATTCTTCGCGCGCAACCACCTCAATGGGCACGGTGGACTCGTCGATGGCGCGTTCGCTGCGCGTTGCCGTCACCACCACGGGAGAAAGGCTTGGCGTGTCTTGGGCCTGCACAGCGCCGACCGCAGACACGACCATCAGCAGCCACAGCGCAGAGCGAAGAAAAGAGAAATTCAGCATCGCAAATAAAAGGCAGACCTGTAGAAGTTCGTGCGAATTATAGAGACACAAATGAGAACGATTTGTATTAAATAAAAAGGGAAATAAAAAACCCCGCACGTAGCGGGGCTCAGTGGACGTAGATCACCCAAGCGGGCGGTGCCATGGCAGAACAGAGTGCTTCAACAACCCTGTCCTCCCCATGCTTCAGATCGCCGGTGCTCAGGCGCGGATCAGGTGGTCAAACGCACTCAGCGCGGCCGTGGCACCAGCGCCAGCGGCAATCACAATCTGCTTGTAGGGCACGGTGGTGCAATCGCCCGCAGCAAACACGCCGGGCACGTTGGTGTGGCCTTTGGCATCAATTTCGATCTCGCCAAACTTGCTCAGATTCACCGTGCCTTTGAGCCAGTCGGTGTTGGGCACCAGGCCGATTTGCACGAACACGCCTTCCAGTGGCACCAGGTGCTCCTGGCCAGTGGCGCGGTCTTTGAACTTCAGGCCGTTGACCTTGCCTTCAGCACCGGTGATTTCGGTGGTCTGCGCGTTGGTGTGGATGGTGACGTTGGGCAGACTTTTGAGCTTGTTGACCAGCACGGCGTCGGCCTTGAGCTGCTCGGCAAACTCCACCAGCGTGACGTGTGCGACCACACCGGCCAGGTCGATGGCGGCCTCCACGCCCGAGTTGCCACCGCCAATCACCGACACGCGCTTGCCCTTGAACAGCGGGCCATCGCAGTGCGGGCAGTAGGCCACGCCCTTGTTTTTGTACTCGGCCTCACCGGGCACGTTGACGTTGCGCCACCGTGCACCGGTGGACAGGATCACGCTCTTGGCTTTGAGCGCGCCGCCGTTGGCCAGCTTGACCTCAATCAGGCCGCCGGGCTGGCTGGCCGGAATCAGCGCCTCAGCGCGCTGCAAATTCATGATGTCGACGTTGTAGGCGCGGGTGTGGGCCTCCAGCGCAGCGGCAAATTTGGGGCCGTCGGTTTCCAGCACCGAGATGTAGTTTTCAATGCCCAGCGTGTCGTTGACCTGGCCGCCAAAGCGCTCGGCGGCCACGCCGGTGCGAATGCCTTTGCGCGCGGCATACACGGCAGCGGCGGCGCCAGCGGGGCCACCACCGATGATGAGCACATCGAACGCCTCTTTGGCCGACAGCTTGGCGGCATCGCGCGCCGCAGCGCCGGTATCGAGCTTGGCCACGATTTCTTCGATGGTCATGCGGCCCGAGCCAAACACCTGGCCATTCAGGAACACCATGGGCACAGCCATGATTTCACGCTCGGTCACTTCTTTCTGGAAGGCACCGCCTTCGATCACGGTGGTCTTGACCTGGGGGTTGAGCACCGCCATCAGCGCCAGCGCCTGTACCACGTCGGGGCAGTTGTGGCAGCTCAGGCTCATGTAGACCTCGAAGTTGAAGTCGCCCTCCAGCGCCTGGATTTGCTCAATCACATCCTGCTCCACCTTGGGCGGGTGGCCGCCCGTCCACAGCAATGCCAGCACGAGGGAGGTGAACTCATGGCCCAGCGGCAGGCCGGCAAAACGCAGGCTGTTCGTGCTGCCCACGCGCTGCAGCGTGAACGAAGGCTTGCGCGCATCGTTGCCGTCGGTACGCAGGGTGATTTTGTCGCTGCGCAGGGATTGGATGGTGGTCAGCAGCTCGCGCATGTCGCGCGCCGTCTCACTGTCGTCCAGGGATGCCACCAGCTCGAAGGGCTGCTGCACGCGCTCCAGGTAGGCGGCAAGTTGGGTTTTGAGTTGGTCGTCGAGCATGGTGGAGTCCTTCCGGGTTGTCTTGCAGGGGGTGCGTTCGGAGCGCTTGTGGCGCCATCAGCACAAAAAACGGGCGAAAAAAAGCCGGACGGTAGGGCGCAAGCGCCACAGCGTCGTCCGGCCCGGGAGCGCCGCCAGGGCGCTCTGCCGTGAAACGGCTTGGCGGCTTAGATCTTGCCGACCAGGTCCAGCGAAGGCGTCAGGGTCTTGGCGCCTTCCTTCCACTTGGCGGGGCAGACTTGGCCAGGGTGGGCAGCGGTGAACTGGGCGGCCTTGAGTTTGCGCAGGGTTTCCGACACATCGCGGGCGATTTCGTTGGAGTGCACTTCCATGGTCTTGATGACGCCATCGGGGTTGATGACGAAGGTGCCGCGCAGGGCCAGACCTTCTTCAGCGATGTGCACGCCAAAAGCGTTGGTCAGTGTGTGCGTGGGGTCGCCCACCAGCGGGAACTTGGCCTTGCCCACGGCGTCGGACGTTTCGTGCCACACCTTGTGCGAGAAGTGCGTGTCGGTGGTGACGATGTACACCTCAGCGCCAGCGGCCTGGAAGGCTGCGTAGTTGTCGGCAGCGTCTTCGATTTCGGTGGGGCAGTTGAAGGTAAAAGCTGCTGGCATGAAGATCAGCACAGACCACTTGCCCTTGAGGCTGGTTTCGGTCACTTCGATGAATTCGCCTTTGCCGTCACGGTTGACGAAAGCGGTGGTCTTGAAGGGCTGGACTTGGGTGTTGATCAGGGACATTGCAGTTTCCTTTCGGTGGATGGGACTAAACACAGGACTGAAGTTTAGGCCAGACATCAGCATCAATCCAATCAATTGCTTTTATTGGTTCAATTAAGTCTGGCTATAACGATAGCTGCAACGGATTCTCGCCCAAGCCTGACAATGCACTACTTACCCATCACACCCCGGAGGTTCCCATGAAAGGTGACGCACAAGTCATTGGCTATTTGCAAGCCCAGCTCAAAAACGAGCTGACCGCCATCAACCAGTATTTTTTGCACTACCGCATGCTCAAGCACTGGGGTTTTGACAAGCTGGCCAAGAAGGAATACGAAGAATCCATCGGCGAGATGAAGCACGCCGACTGGCTCATGGACCGCATCTTCATGCTCGACGGCCTGCCCAATCTGCAAGACCTGGCCAAGCTGCAAGTGGGCGAAGACGTGCCCGAAATTCTGGCCTGCGACCTGCGCCTGGAGCAAGGCGCACAAGCCACCGTGAAAGAAGGCATGGCCCACTGCGAAGCGGTGCGTGATTACGTCTCGCGCGACCTGCTGCAAAAAATCCTGGACGACACCGAGGAACACATTGATTTTCTCGAAACCCAGATTGAGCTGATTGACAAGGTCGGGCTGCAAAACTATCTGCAATCGCAGATGGGCGAGATCAAATAATCAAAAAAGATAGCTGCTAGCGCCCGTCCTGCGGGCGCTAGAGCCACAAAAGACCCAAAACTTTGGCCCCTGCAAAGGGGCTTTTGCCATGACCCAAGCCCCCCTGCCCGCCCCCACTGCCCAGCCGCGCAACCCCTTGCATGGCGTCACGCTCGAAGCCATGGTGGTGGCGCTGTCCGAGCACTTTGGCTGGGAGGGCTTGGGCGCGCGCATTCCGGTGCGCTGCTTTCAAAGCGACCCCAGCGTGGCGTCCAGCCTGAAGTTTTTGCGCAAAACCCCGTGGGCGCGCGAGAAGGTGGAGGGCCTGTACCTTTTCATGCTGCGCGAACAGCGGCGCGCCGCGCCGGGCCAGCGTTAAAGCGTGCTGTGGCGCGCGGCTGCCAGGGCCCGCTTGTTGCGGGGCCGGGGCACATGCACCGACGCGGGTGCGCCATTGATGGCCGACAAGCCCAGCACCAGCGACACGCTGGGCAGGTGCGGGCGCTCTTCGGCAGGTGCGTAAGCCCGGTAAATGCCGTTGCAGTCTTCCTGAAAAAATTGCACCGGGTGAAACGCCACGCGCGCACTGCCGCGCTGGCCACCAAACGGCAACACCCGCAGGCGTGCATCCAGCGACAACACCAGCCCCCTGCGGCCATCCCGGTTGATCAGGTCGGTGCGAATCACGCGCCAGGAGCGGCCCGCATCCAGCGTGTACTGCCAGGTGCCGACCTGGGTGTCCAGCGACTCCACCAGCACACCGGCGAGCACCGGCACCTCAGCGCAGTGTGTGGACACAATGCTGCCGATGCTGTTGCCCCCCAAACCGTTGGAGCGAGCAGCACCGGAAGCACTGGCACTTCCCGCATGCGCCGCAGTGGTGCGCAAGCGGGAAGTGCGAACGTCAATAGAGGTATTCACAAAACATATCCTTGTGCGTTGGGGGGGAGCCGTGCCCGTGTTGCTGCGACACAGGCCTGGTGGTCTGAGAGGGCAAAGTCTAGAAAGCACGCTTGCTTACGTCCATCACACAAAAAGACTAGCCCTGGCAATGAATTTGTGCGCAATACTTCCCGCCCATGCCCGCCACCTTGCTGCTTGTGGATGACCACGCCCTGTTTCGCACCGGACTGCGCCTGATCGTCCAAGACCACCCCGATGTGGGCACGATTGCCGAGGCGGGCTCTATCGTGCAGGCCTGCGAACTGCGATTGCAGGAGGCCGATTTGGTGCTACTGGACATCCAGCTGCCGGGCATGAGCGGCCTTGATGGCCTGCGCCTCTTGCGCCAATCGTGCCCCCGGGCGCGCATCGTGCTGGTGTCGGCCAGCATGGCCCCCGACGCCGTGCGCGAGTCGCGCGCGCGTGGCGCCGACGGGTTTTTGCCCAAGTCGGCGCGGGGCGAAGACATCCTCAACGCTATCACCCTGGCACTGGCCGGGTTGCCGTGTTTTCCCAGCGATGGCGCTCCGGCAGCAGCCGACGGGCCACAGGCACCAGCGCTGACGGCGCGCCAGCTTGATGTGCTGTCGCTGCTGTGCACCGGCAAACCCAACAAGGTCATTGCCCGCGACCTGTCGTTGAGCGAAAACACCGTGCGCGTGCATGTAGCGGCCATCTTTGCGCAGCTGGGTGTCAACAGCCGCAGCGCCGCATTGCTGCAAGCACAGCGCCTGGGCCTGGTGGGCCTGCCACTGCATGGCGGCTACTGACGCACCGCACAAAACACGTACTTCCTGGCGCCAGACTGGCTGGCACTGGGAGCGCGATGAAGTGCTGGCCATGCAGGTGCTGCTGCTGCGGCGCAGTTTTCCGATGACGCTGGCGGCATCGGTGCTGACCTCGTTGGGCACGACCTGGATACTGTCGCTGGTGGTGCCCATGCCCGTCATGCTGGGCTGGCTGGCAGTACACATGCTGGTCGTCAGTGGCGTGTATCTGGGGCTGTACCCCCTGCCCCGCGCAGGGCACACGCCGCGCCAGGATGCCGCACGGCTGACGGCGTGCATGACCGCCATGGGCGTGCTCTGGGGCGGCCTGGGCCCCATCGTGTGGCAGTTCAGCACCAGCATCGACGGGGTGATTTACTGCGTGGGCATTTTGAGCACCGTGTCTTCAGGTGCGCTGGGCCTGGGTGCGCCCATGTACCGCGCCTACATCCTCTACCTGAGCTGCGCCGTCTGCGGCGCCGTGCTGGCCATGCTGATGATGCCCGCCGTGGTGGTCTTGCCCGCCCTGTTGCTGGTGGCCGCCTACTACGGCCTGACCTGCCTGCACGCGCGCAACCTGTCGCAGGCCGCGCGCGACAGCATCGAACTGAAATTTGAAAATGAACGTTTGGTCACGCAATTGCGCGCCCAAACCCAACGCGCCCTGCTGGCGCAGGAAGCCGCCGAACGCGCCAGCCAGGACAAATCGCGCTTTCTGGCTGCTGCCAGCCACGACCTGCGCCAACCGCTGCACGCCATGGGGCTGTTCCTCGAAACTTTGCTGCGCACCCCACTGAACGAGCACCAGTCCACCGTGCTGGGGCATGCACGCAGCGCCTCGGGCGCGGCCGCAGAGATGCTGTCCACACTGCTGGACTACTCGCGCCTGGAGGCGGGCGTGATCAAGGCCCACCGCGCGCCGTTTGCGGTGCAGCCCCTGCTGTCGGCGCTGGAGCAGGAGTTTGGTGCGCAGGCCGACGCCAGCGCGCTGGTGTATCGCACGCGCGAGACATCGGCGGCTGCGCTGGCCGACAAGTCACTGGTGGATTTGGTCATGCGCAACCTGATCTCCAACGCCCTGCGCTACACCCACCAGGGTGGTGTGCTGATTGCCTGCCGCCGCCGCGCCGGGCGCCTGGCGCTGGAGGTGTGGGACACCGGCGTGGGCATACCGCCGCAGCAGACCGAAGAAATCTTCCGCGAGTTCCACCAGCTGGGCAACCCTGAGCGCGACCGGCGCAAAGGTCTGGGACTGGGCCTGGCCATTGTCAAACGGCTGGCCGCAGAAATGAACACGCAGGTCGAGGTACGCTCACGCGAGGGACGCGGATCGGTTTTCAGGCTGTGGCTGCCGACCTGGAGCGGTGCGCTGCTGGTGGACGATGGCCCGGACACCAGCGACACCACCCGCCAACTGTGCGGCCTGCGCGTGCTGGCCATCGACGACGACGAGGCGGTGTGCCTGGGCATGCAGGCCCTGCTGCAAAGCTGGGGCTGCCTCTGCACCGCTGCGGCCAGCGCACAGGCCGCACTGGCGCAATACACAGCGCACACCCGCCCGCCCGATCTGATCATCACCGACTACCGGTTACGCCACGAAGAAACCGGCAAAGAGGCGCTGCAAGTGCTGCGCGCTCACTGGGGCGAGCACATCCCGGCCATCATCCTGACTGGCGACACCTCGCCCCAGCGGCTGCGCGATGCCCAATCCACCGCCGCCCTGCTGCTGCACAAACCCGTATCCAGCAGCCAATTGATGCTGGCCATGGTGGAACTGGCGCCCCAGCCCCAGGCACCTATGCCAGCCAGCGCCGCAGCAGCCCCATGACGCGGTCAAAGCGCGCGCCATAGGGCGGATACAGCAGCGTCCCCGGCGCCCAGCGCGACTGCACCAGCACCGACTTCTGGTGGCAAAACCGCACAAAACCCGCTTCGCCGTGGTAGGCGCCCCAACCGCTGTCGCCCACGCCGCCAAAGGGCAGGTTGTCGTGGGCCACGTGCATCAGCGTGTCATTCACCGTCACGCCGCCGCTGACGGTGCGCTGCAACACCGCATCGCGTGTGGCCTCATTGCGGCCAAACCAATACAGCGCCAGGGGCCGTGGCCCGGCGTTGACATGGGCAATGGCCTCATCCAGGC
>NZ_JAQUAL010000038.1:0-22933 GCF_028687295.1 Simplicispira sp. | reverse complement strand
GGTATCACTGCCCCGGTATAGGTACTGACAGCGGCGCGCACCAATTGCAAGGTGCGGGTCTGGCCCGCATTGTCAAAGGTGGCGCTGCGTGCCTGCACGGTGCGCAGCACCCAGCCACCGTCCACCATCTCATTGAGTCGAACGCGGCGGCTCTTGCCACCGATGTGCAAAATGACAGCGCCCGTTTGTCCGTTCTCTGCCACGCCCAGCAGCCTGGCATCGGCCAGGGTATCGACAGGCGCCGGTAGTGTGGGAGGAGGAGGCGGTGGTGGTGGCGGCGGCGGGCGCCGCGTGAGCGAAAACAGCGGACGCTCCAACCAAGACATAAAGCGTGCAGTGTCTACCCGGGTGCGTTCGGGCAATACGGGCAGCATCTGTAGGTAATCGCTGGTGATGGGCTTTGGTGCCTGCCAGCGCACGTTGCGCACGCTGCCATCGCGATGCAACCATAGTGCAGCCAGCACCAACACCAGCACTACATTGAGCGCCACCAGCAAAGTCAGTGCATTGCGCTTCATGGCTGCACCCTCAGCACCGAAAAGCCAAACTGCACCGCCAGGGTCTGCACGCCTTTGACGGGCGCTCCGTAGCCTTGCACCACCATGGTGTCGATCAGGATGGCTGGCTTTTGCTCGGCCAGTCCGGCCAGGGCAGTTTGCAGCGCCAGCATTTCACCCTCGGCACGCACCGACAGGGGAATGCGCTCAAAGCCTTTTTCTTCTTTCGGCGGCAGCACCTGGCTGCTGGCAATCGAAAGACCAGCGCTGGTCAAAATACTGCGCACGCGCTGCTGTACGTCATTGCCAGTCTGGTTGGCGTCCTGGTCTTGCGGGTAGATGTACTGGGCCAGTTGGGCCTGGGCGCGCTCACGGGCCTGCGCCAAGCGCTCGCTGCCCGCCTCCATGCCCAGCAGACGGGCGTAACGCGGCTCCAGCTCGCTGAGGCGGTTTTGCGCCCACTGGTGCTTTTGGTACACATAAACGGTGACGCCCGCCAGGGGCAGTGCCAGTGCGGCCAAGGTAATGGCCAGTGCAGCGGTTTCTCGACGGAGGTACTGTTTCATGGCGCTGCCTTGGCAGGTGTGACGGGCTCAGGGCCAGACGAGAACGGGCTTTTTCGTGCTGGAGCACCAGTGCCTGTGGTTGCTGCCGGGGACAGTTTGGCCGGGGACGCAGCCGGGCCAGGCGTGGCCGGTACAGACGCCGGTGTTGCGGCAGGCACAGATGCACCGGGTTCAGGCACGGGTGGCTCGGCAGCGGGGGGCACTTCAGGAGCGGAACCACTGCCTGACTCGGGTGCGGTAGCCTGCGGCACCGGCACAGGGCCCGCAGCAGACAGCACAGCAGGATCCAGCTGAAACTCAATCAAAAAACTCTCCGCTGTGGCGCCAGGGCTGCGCGTAGCGGCCGACGGGGCGCGCACCTCTTTGAGGCCCGCCGTGGTGCCCAGCAACTGCATGAGCGCCGCCGCATTGGTGGTCAGCCCGTTGATAGTGACTTTCATACCCTGCACCTGGATCGATTGCAGCGAGGTATCGTCGGGCAGGGTTTGGGTCAGTAGCTCCAGCAGGGCGATGGTGTCGGCGCGCTCCAGCAACAGGGCGCGCACGCCTTCCATGCGCTCAATGCTGCGCACCAGCACTTCACGCTGTGCCATCAGGGGCGCAGTGCGGTGATGGGCTTCGGTGTAGGCGTTAACGGCTTCAATGGCACGCAAACGCAACTGTGCCGTGGGTGTAATCGCCAACGCGGCCACGATGGCGCCAGCGCTGAGCAGCAAAGCGTAACCCATGCGGCGGCGCTGGGCGCCGTAGTGCGCACGGTGCGCCTCGCCCCAACCCGACAGCACGATGGGCTGGCCCGTGGGGGCAAAGGCCCAGACTTCCGGCGCGGTATCGCTGGCAGCAGCACTGAGGCGGTGTTGTTGTGTCTCTATCCATTGCGCAATTTGCTTGCGCGAGGCAAACACCGCATCCACCTGCAATCCACCCTGCACCAAAGACTGGGCGCTGTAACCCCAAACGAGATCTGCCGGTGCAAACGGGCTGGCGCTTTGCACATCCAGCGCCACGGCCTGTGCCACTTGCGCGGTGGCCATCACGGGAACCGCCATGCGCCGACGCAGCAGCTTGTCGTCGGGCAGTTCAATGGCTTCAAAACGCGCAGCGGGGGCCTTGTCTGCCGGAGCTGGGCGCTGTCCCAGCCACACCGCGTCGCTGCCGTCGGCGTGCAGCACACGCACAGGGGCATCGGGGGTCAGCCAAGCCAGTGCGGGCCACTGGTGCATGTCTTGCCAGGGACGGCGCAGCTCAAGCCACAGTGCGCGCAAGTCCAGCCCAAAAAAGCGCGAAGAAGGTGTTGTTGGAGACATGTTCTAGGTTCAGACACCCTTGGCGGGCGGGGCTTGCATCCAGTGTTCTGCATGAAAAATACGCCAAGGCAAACCCAGGCGGAAATCGGGCCGCAGATCAACGCTGTGCTCCACCACCACCTGGCCGCTGTCCGCCAGCGCCACGCGGGCTTGCAAGCGGTATCGCGGGGAAGATGCGTTGTCCAGAAATTCGCCGTTGAGGACGGTGCTATCGAGATCGGCGGGGTTTTTATCGCGTGCTGCTGCCAGGGCGGTGGCGCGTACAGCATCGCCCCCAGCCAGAACGCGCAGAACCCCTTCGGGGGCCGCTTGGGGATTAACCCGGCCACTGCCTTGGGCCTGCGCAGTGACAAGGCGCGAAAGTCTAGCATAGAGGTCATACCCAACCCCTGGCACGCGCAGCAGGTCTTGCTCGGCCTCAAAACCCACCTCCCTGCCACGCGCGTCGCGCTCGCTGCGCACCTGCACAGTGGCCTCGGCCAGCGTCTGGGCGCTCTTGGCATCTATGCCACCGGCCACGCCGTAGAGGCTGGCCAACAAGGCCACAGGGGCGCGGTTGATGTCGATCAGCCCGGTCATGGGCATGACTTCGACGACCATAGGCTGGCCCTGGTAACTCACTTCCACCTTGGTGAGGTGTGCTGGGCGGTTACCGCTCGCTGCCATGTCTTGCAACACCAGCATGATGGCGGCCTCGCCCAGAGCGGCCGCCTCGGTGCTTTGGCGCGCCACACTGACCAG
The DNA here is from genome assembly GCF_028687295.1 of Simplicispira sp. Classification (NCBI taxonomy): domain Bacteria; kingdom Pseudomonadati; phylum Pseudomonadota; class Betaproteobacteria; order Burkholderiales; family Comamonadaceae; genus Simplicispira; species Simplicispira sp. The sequence goes on along the minus strand of NZ_JAQUAL010000038.1, from coordinate 19,822 downwards.
GCGCACTTCGCTGCGCACCGAATGCACTACGCCAGTAACGATGACCGACAGGGCCGACACAATCCACAGCACCGCAATCAGTGCAATGCCGCGCTGCGGGCCGGATCCGACAAAACACGGCCACTTCATTCCGGCCCCGCAGAAAAACGACCACTACCGCGCTCACTGGCGGGCAGGCTGCGCATGGGCAGTACCCACAGGGGCCAGGGCCCGGCGCTGGTTTGCAGATCAATGCGCACGCGCTCGGGCAAGCTGTCGGTACGCGTCCAGACGGGCACCCAAGCGGGTGCACTCTGGCGCGCGTCTTCGTAAGACAGCGCCAAAGACACTGCGTCTCTGACCAAAATCCGGCTATCGGCCTGGCTCCAGTCGGGAAAGTCGGCCCTGTCCGTCCACGGCATGAAGCGAATCACCAGCGCAGGCCCGTCCTGTAGTGGCTCCAGCGCCAACCGGAAAAACGTGCGCCCCCCGGCGCCTTGGCGGGCTGGCATGATTCCCACCCAGGCCACGGCATCGGCAGCGCCCGCAAACAAGTACGGGCTGGCGCCTTCCTTGGGCACTACAGCGATTCTTCTGGCCGACACGCGGCCCAGCACGGTGTGCAAAAAACCAGTGGCCACGCGCAACTCGTCGGCACGGGCCAGGCGGGCATCCACGCGTTCTTCCGTCTGCGCCATGGTACGCAAGGCAGATGCCATCCCGAGCATCAACATGGACAGCAACGCCATAGTGACCAACAGCTCCACCAGGGTAAAGCCGGTCTGGTGGGTGGATGGATGTGCGCTCATGGCGTCCCTCCAGCCACTGGCGCACGTTGAGGGCGCAGGGTGTGCAGTTCGACGCGGCGCTCCAAAGCACCTTCGCTCCAGCCCACCACCATGTGCAAGGCGTGCAGCAAAGGCGCGCCTGGGTTGCTCTGGCTGACAGGTGTGGCATAAGGCTGGCTGCGCACCGCCCAGGTAAAACCTGCCGATTGGCCAGACTCGTTCCAACCCTCGGCGGGTACGGCATCGCGAGCGGCCAGCAAAGACTCGGCCAGCAGCACCGCACGCTGGTAACTCTGAATTTCTCCGACCTGGCGGGCGCTGCTCCCCGTGGCTTTGTACAGCATGCCCAAAGCAATCGCCATGATGGCAAAGGCCACCAGCAGCTCCAGCAGTGACAGGCCACGCTGGTGCCCAAACGGATGGCCAATCCTCATGGCAGCAGCGCTTCCTGGGTTACATGGCCAGACAGCCAATCCACCCGCAGACGGGTACCGGCGCCGGAGGGCCGCAGAATTTCCACACTGCCGCCAGTGGCACCGCCATCGGGCAAAAAACGGATGGAAGCTGCACCCTGGCTGCTCAGTTCGCTGCCCGCCACCGTGGCGCGCACTTGCAGCGGTTCGGGAATATCGCGCACGGGCTGGCCGTCAGTGTGGTAACGGCGTTGATCGAGGTTGACGGTGAAGGCGATGTCGGTGCGCCCAACCAGCGCCCGCTGGCGCGCCGAGCGCATATCGGCCAGCATGCCGCGCAGCACGTCACGGTACTGAGCGGATTCGCGCATGCGTTCAAAAGCCACCGGCACCAACCCGATCAACAGCGCAAAAATGGCAAACACCACCAACAGCTCGACCAGCGTAAAGCCGCGCGCACGCCGCATGGTGGCAATACCGCAGTCCGGGGAGATCAGGGGGTGTTGCGTATATCGGCGTTTTCGCCATCGCCGCCCGCAGCACTATCCGCACCGAGGGAGAGGATTTCGATACCGCCGTTGGGGCCGGGGTTGGCGTACTTGTAGGGCTTGCCCCAAGGGTCTGATGGCACGCCACCTTTGAGGTAAGGGCCGGTCCAGCCGTTCACGCTACCGGGACGTTTGACGAGTGCTTCCAGCCCCTCTTCTGTGGTGGGATAGCGGCCCACGTCCAGCTTGAACAGCTCCAGCGATTTGTCCAGATCGGCAATCTGCACGCTGGCAGTTTTGGATTTGGCGCCACCCAGTTGGTTCAGTACGCGCGGGCCGACCAGCCCAGCAAGCAGCGTCAAGATGGCCAGCACCACCAGCAATTCGATGAGCGTAAAGCCCCGTGCAGACTGGCGACGGGGCAATGCGCCAGAGGCGCGGCAGGCACGAAAACTCACCATGGGAGAGGGTTCCTTGGGCAAACAAAAATTATACGGCGAGGTCATTGATGGACAGTATCCCGAGCAGGATGGACACAATGATGGCGGCAATCAAGACGCCCAACACCAGAATGAGCACGGGCTCCACCAACGTCAGAAGGCGTTTGATGCCGGTTTCCACTTCTCGGTTCAATATATTCGCCAGTTCCAGCATCATCGGGCCGATGCGGCCGGTTTCTTCACCCACGCGGATGAGGTTGATGGCCAGCGGCTCAAAAATGCCTGTGGCAGACAGCGCCTGCACCACCCGCCCACCTTCCTTGACGATGGGCGAGACCCGCGCCAACGCCTGCTGTAACACGGTATTGCCCACGGTTTCAGTGGCAATGTGCAGCGCTGTCAGCATGGGGACGCCATTGCCCAGCAGCGTCCCCAAAGAGCGAGAAAACAGCGTGAGCTGGTACTTGAGCGCCAACGGCCCCATCAGCGGCAGGCGCAATACCAACGATTGCCACCACTGGCGCCCGGCAGGTGACTTGAACCAGCGCGCCAGCAACATGCCCACACCGATGAGCGCAGCCCCGATGAACAAACCATAGCTGGTAAACGCCTGTCCCAGCCCCATTACCAGGCGCGTGGGCATGGGCAGCGCGTCGCCCATATCGGTGAACAGCTTTTCAAACTGCGGCACCACAAAGCCCAGCATGGCGATGAGCGAGAGCACAGCCACTCCCAACAGGATGGCCGGGTAGATGGTGGCCGAAATCACACTGTCGCGCAGGGTGCGCTGGCGCTCCATGTGCTCAACCAGGCGATCGAGCACGGCAGACATCTGCCCGCTGGCCTCGCCCGAGCGCACCATGTTGATATAGAAGTCGCCAAACAGCTCCCGGTGCTGCGCCAGCGCCCGGCTCAGGGGCGTGCCGCCCTTGACGGCATCCAGAATGCCCTGCATCAGCTCCGCCACACTGGGCTTGTGGCTCATGTCGATGAGCACGCGCAACGCGTTGTCCAGCGCCAGCCCGGCGCGCAGCATGATGGCCAGCTCCGACGTGATGGCCAATACGTCGGGTGCCGTCACCGGCCCCTTGGCTTGGCGCACCTTGGGCTGCGCAAAAGTGCCCGCCGCCCCCGCACTGGCCACAGCACTTGCCGCAGCCGTGGCAGCGTCGTCAATGCCCAACGGCGTCAGGCCCTGTTCACGCAGCTGCTTGAGCACCGCCCCCGCACTGGCCGCTGTGAGCCGGCCTTCTTCCACCTTGCCTGTAGCGGTGGCGGCACGCCAGACAAACTCAGGCATCGGACTGGTCCTGGGTCACGCGGGCCAACTCATCGAGCGTGGTGACGCCAGCGGCCACTTTGCGCAGGCCATCTTCGTGCAAGCTGAGCATGCCGGCCTGCGCCGCGATGGCGTTGAGGGTGTTGGCATCGCGCCCCTCGATGATGGCGCGGCGCATGGGCTCGTCCAGCGCCAGCAGCTCATGGATGCCAGTGCGGCCCCGGTAGCCCGACTGGCGGCAGTGCTCGCAGCCCACGGCGCGGTACACCAGTTGATCTGTGGGACAAAAGCGCGACAGGCCGGTGCTCTGGCGCACGGCGGCACCGGGCTCATAGGCCTCTTTGCAGTGGCCGCACAGGGTGCGTACCAAACGCTGGGCCAGCACGCCGTTCACCGCCGAAGTGATGAGGTAGCGCTCCACGCCCATGTCCTGCATGCGGATCACGGCGCCCGCAGCGGTGTTGGTGTGCAAAGTCGATAGCACCAGGTGCCCGGTCAGCGCGGACTGCACGGCGATTTGCGCCGTCTCGCCATCGCGCATTTCACCGATCATGATGATGTCCGGATCCTGGCGCAGGATGGAGCGCAGCGCGTTGGCAAAGGTCAGGTTGATTTGCGCATGCACCTGAATCTGGTTGATGCCTTCGAGCTGGTATTCCACCGGGTCTTCGACGGTGATGATTTTTTGCGCCGTGGCGTCAATCTTGGCCAGCGCAGCGTAAAGCGTGGTGGTCTTGCCCGAGCCCGTGGGGCCGGTCACCAGCAAAATGCCGTGCGGACGCGCCAGCAGGGCATTGAAGCGTGCCAGCGTGTCTTTTTCAAAACCCATTTTTTCGAGCTCGAGGCGCACGCTGGCCCGGTCAAGCACGCGCATGACCACACTTTCACCATGCACCGTGGGCACGGTAGAGACGCGCAAATCCAGCTCCCGCCCCTTGACGCGGGTTTTGATGCGCCCGTCCTGTGGCAGGCGCCGCTCGGCAATGTCCAGGTGTGCCAGCAACTTGACGCGCGAATTGACCGCTGCCGACAGGCGCGGTGGCACCAATTCTCCGGGGTGGATCACACCATCGACGCGGTAGCGCACGTGCAGGCCGTCATCGAAGGGTTCAAGGTGGATGTCAGAGGCACGCAGGTCAATCACCCGACCAATGATGGTGTTGACCAGGCGGATAACGGGTGCCTCGCTGGCCAAATCTTTCAAGTGCTCGACAAAATCACCGCCATCGGCGCCGTCGCCAAAGCCGTCATCGCTGTCTTCGGGGGCCTCCTCTACTGGCTCAGCCAAGGCTTTTTCAATGTCACTCTCCAGCGCCAGATGCGGCCGGATGGCATAGCCGGTGGCCAGGTGCAGGGCTTTGACCACAAACGCATCCTGCGGCACCGCCATGGCCACATCGAGCTGACCATCTTGCAGGCGCAGCGGATAGACGGCATTGGCGTGCAGAAACTCGGGCAGCAGGCCTTCCACTTCGGGCATGAGGTCGGGAAAACCATCGGCGGGCACCAGGGCAATGCCCAGCTGTGCCGACAGGGCCTGGGCCACATCGGCATCGGACACCAGCCCCAAGCGCACCAGCACACGCCCCAGCATGCTGCCCATTTCCTGCTGTGCAGACAGTGCGCGTTCCAGGTCGCGTGCGCTGAGTTTGCCAGCCTGCACCAGCAAATCGCCAATGCGCGGGCGCGGCGCGCTGGCGTCGCCCAGCGGCGCGGTGGTGAGCGAAAGTGTGTTGGTTGTCATGGAAGATGGGGCAATGCAGATAGGCACCGCACGGCGGCCAGGGCCTGCGGGCAATGGCAGTGAGTGTAGCCGGGGTGTGCCCGCCAGCGTTCCAGGTGGGTATGCTGCGGGCCGCGCACTCCACTGCGCTGTGACGGCCCGATCAGCCCCCCTGACAGCACAGCGCACCGACCATTCCAGCGCCCAAATTACTATATTTTTAATAGCTACTTGCGCTTACCCCACAAGGGATAGAAGCAACTTTTACCTGTAATTTACGTGAACCATCCCCTTGCCATGACCCGGCGCCCCGCCCGCCACACGCCCACCACCATTGCCACCGCTGTGGCCGCCTGCGCAGCGCTGGCCGCTGGCGCGGGTGGACTGGCACTGCTGGCAAAGCACCACAACACGCCCCCAAAGCACACCGGGCCCATGCTGCTGGCGCCCATGTTCGGCACCTTCGATACCTGCATTGCCACCCCGACTGCCACCCCCAGCGCGGGCGTGGGCAACGCTGCGACAGCCCGCACACAAGATGGTGCCCGCACGTTGGCCGAGACCTGCACCGGCCCGAATGGCTCGGCGGCAGCGCTGGTCGAATCTACGCTGTCGGCACTACAACCGCCTGAGCGGGCGCAGGGGCCCTATCCGCTGGGCTACACGCTGGCGGTGCCGCTGCTGCAACTCTTTCGTGCCACCGAGCAAGGCTGGGCGCTGGACACCGAACGCATCCAGCGCCTGGCACGCACCGTGCGCGATACCCAGCGCCCGCTGATTCTGTATCTATTCTCCACGCACTTTGCGACCGACGCCCCCCTGGAAAAAGCCCTGGCCACCGACCCCGCCAACCTGGCGCAGACCCGCGACGGCCCTATGCCCACCAGCCAGTACTACGGCGCGCCTCTGTATAACTGGACACTAGCCCGCACCGACACACCCTTGAGCGCCTACCGCGTGCAGGCCACGCAAGCGCTGCTCACAGAGATGTGCCGCCTGCCAGCCCAGGACATCGCCAAAATCCGTGGCGTGACCCTGCTGGGCGAGCTGCACCACCTGTTTCCCGACTTTGAAAGCGGCATGGGCTTTGGCGGCAGCTACCGCGTGACGGATTACAGCCCGGCATCGGTGGCGGGATTTCAGCAGTTTTTGCGCCAGGAATTCCAACACATTGATCGCCTGAACCGCAGACTGGGCGCCAACTACGCCACGTTTGCCGAGGTGCAGCCGCCATCGCGCGACATCCGCACCGAGCCACTGCAGCGCTACACCGAGCACATCGACTCGTTCGCCCACGGCAGCCTGCCCATTGCAGGCTGGGCCTTTGCGCCCCGCCCGGCGGGCGCGCCACCGGCGTGGGTGCATGTGTACCGCAACGGCACGTTCATTGGCAAAACGCCCGTGAACAAGGGCCGGCAGGACGTGCTGCAAGCCAAACCGGAGCTGGGTGACGCCAACACCGGTTGGCGGCTGGACATGGATTTCAAGCGGCTGCCCGTGGGGCTGCACCGCATCGACGTATTTCTGGAAGCCCGCACTGGGCGCCTGCAAGCCCTGGGCACACGCCACATTACCATCATGGACGGCCGACAACGTCCTCCTGCACCGCAGGCGCAACAAGCCCTGCCCGCCAGCGCACCACCAGATACGGCCCTGCAAGCCCACATCGACTGGCCGACCGAACAATCGTCCTACTACTACAACCCGCTGGCACCGCTGTGGCACAGCTTTCGGGGGCAGCAGGTGGTGGACTATTTACAGTTTTTCCAGGGTGTGGTGAAACAGTCGTGCCTGGCGGGTACACCGCATTACACGCACCAGATCATTCCGTTTACCAACCCTGGATGGGATGCACAAAAATTTGCCATCGAAAAATCATTGAAACCCACAAAAAATATACGCATTGGCGTCAGTCTTTATGGCGACTCAACATATGGGGAATACTTTTCACAATGGCTTTTACAAAAAACACACCGAAACTATGGGATCACAGAATTTCACCCACTCAAGGCAATTGACACATCAAGCATGATAAACATACTTTCTCGCCATAAAAACCAAGGCGCTGAATTCATCTCATTCTTCATGGAACCGCGCTGGAATGGCCAACTTATTGAACGGAAACACAATATATTTTCATTTGACACGGAAAATAAAAATTTCGGATCAGATGCCCTATATGAATCGATGCACCAAATCATGAAAGCACATCAACAATAACGCTAAATCCAGTCAACCGATCCGACAATTTGCACGGACTTCACGAATCTCAAAATCTTTCTGGCGAAGATCCGGATTGATTTTAAATTCACCTCGAAATCCAACACCACTCTCCAAGCGCAAATTAAATATCTGGCGCCCATTTTTATTAATAAAAATTTTTTGACTGGCTACATTTTTTTCAGAAAATGAATTCTTATTCATCGGAATGTAGGAAATATTAATACCATCGCCGGAGTCTGCACGAAAAATCATATCAATAGAAAAATCTAATATCAAGCACTTTCCGAAAGCTTGTTTTTCACTCAAATCAAAGTGAATTTCCGGATTACTTCCAACCACTCGAAAAAACCCAGGACTCACCACAACCAAATCATTTAGCTTCAATTCACCCAAGTCAACACCAAACCGACGCATCAATGGCGACCCACTCAAACCTTCAACATCTGAAAGAACAGGAAAATTTCGTACAAAAGAAGCCCCACTCTTCCAAGCATAGACATAAGCAGGCATTGCATCAGGTGCCATGTCTGAAAATTGAGGTGGCAGCAATCCAGGGCAACGAATTTCCCCTCCTCGCTGTAAAGCCTCATGTAAACACAAAGTAGCCGAATTGCGAGAAGCAGCGATTTCCTTATGGCTATTCATATGTGAAAACGCCCCTCCTTTGCACATCAAAAATATAAAAACAGCAATCAGTACAACACCGATCCACTGAATTTTAAAACGCCAAATCCATTTCTTTTCACGCATCAATACAATAATCACAGCCACTAACCATGGCCAAAGTATAGTAGCCCAGAAGAAATGAAACCGCGTAAATCCATGTGCAAAAATTTCCAATGGCGCAACCATTCCCGGCAATCGGAAATTAGTTCGCCCTGCGGCAATCAATGACATATATATGAAAATTGCCGACAACAATGCAACGTAAACCATCACAACTTGTCTGCTTCGAAAGTTATCCTGTTTCGCCAGAACATATTTAAGCGCAAGAAATGCAATGAAAATCGCAAGAATACATACAAAAATAACGGCAATCAAAGAAATGACACCCCCGCTCTGAGAAAGCAACAAAGAGCGCGCCATCTTTCCAAGATAAAAAAACCAAAAATCCGCTTCATAAGGGTATGCCAATGGGATACCGACATTTTGGCCGCGCTTGCTTAATACAGCAAACCACACCTGGATCACCATACCAATAGCACCAGCCAAAAGAAACCATGCCGCATTAAACATCAAGCGCCGGAGATATTCACCTGAAAAAAAATACTTTCCCAACACAAAGATCACAAAAGCAACAGAAAAAACACCAAAAGCACCAGATATATAACTAAAAGCAGCGAGAAGACCAAAACCAAAAACAATCAATCCATGCCATGCTTTTTTTTCTTCACCACCAAGCATGATCAATATCGCACTCAAAATGAATAACAACGGCAACGCTTGATGGTATGCCATGTTCTCCAACCCCCAATAAGAGCCGGGTTGCAGCATGAGCAATGTAAAAATAAAACAACTGGCTGCCGAAATTTTGCTGCCAAGCGTAAACAGAAGCAATCGCCACTGCAAAACCAATATCCCCCCCAAAACCACCATCATAGAAAGCAATTGGTAGGCAATACTATTACCATTCAAATAGCGTTGAGCCAGCGCATCCAATGCGAAACCTATTGGAACCAATGTATCGTTAACGGGGCGAAAAAGATAATTTAAACCAAGCGAGTGTATATTACCTTCAGTATACCCCCGCCAATCATCAAACCATGGCATATCTATGCCATACCGCAACCAAGCCAATGCACCAAGAGCAAGACTCACCAAAGGAGTGAGAATTAATATTAATATAATTAATTTTTTTGCGAAATTATTCATAGACTCGATTTCATTTAAGCTCTCTTTGATTTATTTATCAACAGATAAATAACAAAGAATGACAAGAGAAATAATAACCCAAAGAAGTAATCTTCAATGCTCATCCAAGGCCCTTGTCGAGAAAAATAGAAATTTGATTCGCGAACAAAAATATAAACCACATGAGAAAATACAGCAAACACTACTCCAAGAGTAGCCACTTTAAGAGAAATTCCATTCAGCGCAACAAAAACTGCCATCGGCGGCAAAAAATATAACCATTGCCTACTTTCTGAACCAATAAAAAGAATTGGAAAGCATATTGCAATTAAAACAAAAACAGGATAGGAACGAGAGTCTTTCAGAGAAATTTTTGAGCGTATGCCAGCAATGAAAGCAACAAAAAACAAAGGCCCATAGTAAGTAAAATGAGCAATTGCAGGCTTTCCTGGTGCCGATACGCTCTGGAGATACAAATACTCCACCAATGGCGGCCCAACAAACCCTTCTCTCCAATCAAAAAAAGACCAAATAAAAATAGCAGAACCAAATAAAGTTAGCATTCCGATCAAGATTGATTTCCAGTCAGACAAATACATGCGATTTTTCTCGCCAATAATTCGAACCCAAAAAACAATCACACACAATATCTCTGCGCATAAAAATATCAGCGACACCCCTTTCATTTCTGGCCACCCTCTTGGCATACCTATAGGATGATTCAGTATCTGTCGATTCGTTAAATTTACAATAGGCCAGAGACAAAAGACAGCAAAAACAATCAAGGCAAGCCATAAAATCCAACGCCACTGAAATTCGACTTGGTATTTTCTGAACGGAAGACACAGAAGCACTAATGGAACTATGAATAATCCAGGCATTATCCAAGCGGATATAAAAAGAATACTGCCTAGCAGTATCCGACGACCGACAGCCCATGCCCATAGACTCGCAGTTGATATCGCCAGCGCAGCGTGATCTGACAACAAGGGGTAATACACTGGCATAACCAGCCACGCCCAACTGAAGAACATAGAACTCACGACCAACAAAGCCATGCGTGGTTTTTCTGTCAACCTAATCAAAAGATCTGACAAGATCGTCACGACAGCAGATAAGGTCACCGCATTAAAAGTCGCTTGAAAACGCACAATACTACTTGCGTCTTCAACGCTAAATATTGCGGCATAGAAAACAGCAGGCGTAAATCCGACAATACGAATAAGGCGATAGGGATCACCCTGAACGCTCTCGCCACGGGACAGCCTGAGAATGTAATCCAAATAAATGGAACCATCAAATCCAACGCCGTCCCCCACCCCAAAAGGAATGAACCCAACGAACTTCCACACGCCAAAATAGCAGCTCAGGCAAAAAAGAAATATTACCCCACTTCTCAGGTAGCATCTTTCTATTATTACGTGCGCAATCGTCGATTCATCTTTCACGAAATACCCGCGCACTCAATAAATAGATCATGGGCAGGGAGAGTGCCGTAGAAAATAAAGGCGCCCAAACGGCAGGCGCCTTTAAAATCTGCACCCAAACGCTGATGAATAGCAAACCGATAAGGTACTGGCAGACGTAGATGCCAATAACCCATAAAAAACCCATATTACTACCACTTCGCCTGAAGACGTAATACCTCGATAGCACATACGCCAAGGCAATACCGACTCCATAAGCCAGCGTATAGCTGATACGGTAAGGCAGCACATGCAACAATGTGGCATACACACCCCAAGTCAGCAAGGTATTGCAACCACCTGAAACGAGGAATCGAGTAATTTGGCGCAATGTTGCAACCAACATCTCATTCGATAGCGGTGGCATCTTTCACCAAGTTCAGAAATTCATCATAATCTCGAATGTAATCACTCGGTTCATAACACTCTGAAGCAAATACTAACAGCACGGCATCAGGTGAATATCGATACTGAATACCCCAAGTCATAGGTGGTAACAGTAACCCAAACGATGGCTTATCCAGCACAAATTCTTGACGGCAACGGCCATCGTCAGCGACCACATGGACACTACCTTTGGCAGCGATGAGAAATTGCGCACATTGACGGTGAGCGTGCTCACCACGTATTTCTCGGCTGGGAACGTCATAGACGAGGAAATAGCGTGAGACCTGGAAAGGTATCTGCTTACCGAACTCTCCTACTGACAGGTTTCCACGCATATCCAGCACCTCGCGCAGCTCGTGCAAAGTGACTCCTGTCACAGCGGTGGTATGCACTGCTCCGGCAGAAGCACTAGCGGCGGTAGCAGCAGGTATCTGGCCATGGCGCGCATCGGCGTAACCTACGATCCGGGCTGGGTTCCCTACCACCACAGCATTGGGCGGCACGGAGCGTGTGACCACGGCACCTGCGCCAACCATCGCCCGTGCCCCGACGGTAACCCCGGGCAACAAGGTAGCATTGGCACCGATGGATGCACCGCGCTGTACTGTGGTTACAGCAAAGGTCTGTGGATATCGCTTGCTGCGTGGGAATATGTCGTTGCTAAAGGTGGCATTAGGGCCAATGAAAACGTCGTCCTCAATACGTATCCCGTCCCACAATTGCACACCGCATTTGACGGTGACGCGATCGCCTATAACTACATCGTTCTCGATAAAAACGTGATCACAGATATTGCAGTCTGTGCCGATGCGCGCATGCGGCAACACATGGGCAAAAGCCCAGATGCGCGAACCAGCGCCAACGTGCGCGCTTTCACACAGAGCATGCGTGTGTATAAATGGAGTGGCAGAAGTGGCTGTCATACGGTTTCCTCACTTAGGTTAGCCGATCCACTGAACGACTGTACGTGCAGACTTACCGTGAGAGGTCTGGCCTTAGTGTTTTCATAGGCGCGCCAAGCATAAGAGCCGACAATGCCAAGACTAAGCAAGTTCAACGCGCCAAAGAACACGATCATTACTACGATCATCGAATATCCAGGCACCTGGATCGCACCAGACAGACGTGCAATGACAACCATTAGACCGACCAGTAGCGACCCGAAGATACCAAGCGCTCCGCCCCGTATCAGTAAGCGAATGGGCAGATCAGAAAACGCGAACACGCTGTCCATGAGGTAATTGATCTTTTTGCGTAGCGTCCAGGCAGATTGACCATGCTGGCGAGCTTGCCGCACGTACGACACCTGCTTACGCCGAAAACCAAGCCAAAATATTTGCGCAACCAGCGAACTATGACGCTCCTCAAGCTTGAGCAGTGCGTCACGGAAGATGCGATTGCAGCCGAACATATCCACACCACCCGGCGGCATCTCAGGTACGACATAACGGCGATACATCGCCCAAAAGACCTGTGACGATAGCCTTGTATGCCACGGCTCCATACGCGCAGTACGCACCCCAACCACGACGTCAGCCTCATCAGCCTGTAAGATCGAATTCATTTGCAGCACCAATTCGGGCGGCTCCTGCAAATCAGCAGCCATAACGGCGAAGTAGTCGCCTTGGCCGACCTCCAACCCTGCTCGTATAGCGGGGAAGGCTCCGAAGTTTCGCGCTAATAACACCAGTTGGGAGCGGAAGGCGCAGCCGGGCAAACGCACACTGAGAATTTCGTAGCAACGGTCAGGACTACCGTCAACAACGAACACGACCTCCATCGCGCCTCCCAGTTGGTCGCTCATACTCTGTACGGCATCCAACAGATCGGGCAGTGACTCCTCGTTGCGATAAACGGGAATAACGAGGCTCAACATCGGTTTCATACAAAGAAAGAAACAACTGCGGCAATGACCCGGTCAACAGCCTCGTCGGGCAAGCCCGGGTAGCACGGCAGCGACAGCACGGAAGAAGAGGCGACCTCCGTGACTGCGAGGGGATACGTCTGCTGCGTGCAAGGGTAGCCTTTTTGCCAATGATCCGGAATCGGGTAGTGGATGTCGCTGGCGATACCCAGAGCCTTCAAATGGATCCGCAGCGCATCACGGTACGGTGTGCGAACAACGTAAAGGTGAGCTACGCAGTCTTCACCCACGCAGGGCGGACAGTCCAACGGTAAGGAGTCAAACGCAGCGTTGTAACGCTCAGCGATACGGCGCCGCAGGACATTGTTCTCATCCAGGTGTGGCAGTTTCACGCGCAATATAGCGGCCTGGATTTCGTCAAGGCGGCTGTTGCAGCCGCCAGGCACTTCAACTTGGTACTTTCCTGCCCAGCCATATTGGCGCAATGCACGCATACGACCTTCCAGCACATCACTGGAGGTAACGACTGCGCCGCCATCCCCCAACGCACCAAGATTCTTCGTGGGATAGAAGCTGAAAGCTGCTACATCGCCCCAACTTCCAGCCTTGCGGCCGACGCCATTGACAATTATTTGCGCACCATGGGCCTGCGCACAATCTTCAACCACAGCTACGCCGACAAGCTGACACAGCGCGGCGATCCGTGATATATCTGCCATCTGCCCGTAAAGATGAGTGACGATAACAGCTGCGGGTGAGTGGCTGGACAGTACCTGTTCCAGCGCCACAGGACATAAAGTGAGGGTAGCCTCTTCCACATCTACGTACACAGGAATGGCCCCAATCGCATGGATGGCCGTGCTGGCATAGAAACCCGCATTGGCTGCCGTAACAACGCAATCCCCAGACTTCACACCCAAAGCGCGCAGTGCGAGTTGCAGCGCATCCGTACCATTTGCGACAGAAATGCAATGGCGTGTGCCAATGTAGTGTGCAAATTCAGCCTCAAAGCCCGCAACCTCTTCGCCCAACACATACCAATGTCGATCTAGCACACGATGGATGGCCTTGGCAATGTGCGGATCCGCATTCACTGCGGCGGCCGAAAAGAGAGGAATTAGCGCAGTCATGGCGGTGGCCTTGTCAGACATATCAACCGTGTCATGGGAACATCTCTGCAACCGCAAACGCCACACCCACAGCATCCTTGGCCGACAAGCGCGGCTCACCCGCAAACTGCCAGTCAATCGCCAGGGCGGGATCGTTCCAGGCAATGCAGCGCTCATGCTGGGGAGCGTAGTAATCGGTGGTTTTGTACAGAAACTCGGCGGTGTCGCTGAGCACCACAAAGCCGTGCGCAAAACCCGGCGGCACCCAGAGCTGGCGGTGGTTGTCGGCGCTCAGTTCGGCGCCCACCCATTGGCCAAACGTGGGCGAGCTTTTGCGGATGTCCACGGCCACGTCAAATACAGCGCCCTGCACCACGCGCACCAGCTTGCCTTGTGCTTGCTGGATTTGGTAATGCAGGCCACGCAACACGCCCTGGCTGGAGCGGCTGTGGTTGTCTTGCACAAACTGGTGATCGGTGCCGGTGGTTTCGTTGAAAGCGCGCTGATTGAAGCTCTCGTAAAAAAATCCGCGCGCATCGCCAAACACTTTGGGTTCGATGAGCACAACGTCCGGGATGGCGAGGCGGGTAGCTTGCATGGGCAACTCAATAAATCTTTTCTTGCAGAACGCGCACGAGGTACTGGCCGTAACCGTTTTTCAGCAGCGGCTGCGCCAAGCGCTCCAGTTGCGCGGCGTCAATCCACTGGTGGCGCCAGGCGATTTCTTCGGGGCAGGCAATTTTCAGGCCCTGGCGGTTTTCCAGCGTGGCGATGAACTGGCCGGCTTCAAGCAGGCTCTCATGGGTTCCGGTGTCCAGCCAGGCGTAGCCCCGGCCCATGATTTCAACGTTGAGCTGGCCTTGTTCCAGGTACAGGCGGTTCAGGTCGGTGATTTCCAGCTCGCCGCGCGCCGATGGCTGGAGGTTTTTGGCCAGCTCGACCACTTGGGCGTCATAAAAATACAGCCCGGTGACGGCGTAGCTGGACTTGGGCGTGCAGGGCTTTTCTTCCAGCGACAGCACTTTGCCCGCTGCATCGAACTCGGCCACGCCGTAGCGCTCAGGGTCGTGCACATGGTAGGCAAAGACGCTGGCGCCTTCGCGGCGCTGCATGGCGCTGGCCAGCAAGTCCTGGAAGTCGTGGCCATAGAAGATGTTGTCGCCCAGCACCAGCGCGCTGGGGCTGCCTGCCAGAAACTCCTCGCCAATGATGAACGCCTGCGCCAGGCCATCGGGGCTGGGCTGCACGGCGTATTGCAGGCGTATGCCCCACTGGCTGCCGTCGCCCAGCAGCTGCTCAAAGCGCGGCGTGTCCTGCGGCGTGCTGATGATGAGGATGTCGCGGATGCCCGCCAGCATCAACGTGCTGAGGGGGTAATAAATCATCGGTTTGTCGTACACCGGCAGCAATTGCTTGCTGATGGCCAGCGTGGCCGGGTGCAACCGGGTGCCCGAGCCCCCAGCCAGGATGATGCCTTTGCGTTGTGCGGTCATAGAGCGTCCAAATTATTCAAAATTGATAGCTGCAAGCGCTTACCCAGTAAGGGCTAGCGCCTGTTTTATGCAAGATCACAAAATCTCGTACAGCATGCGCGCCACGCCCTGCTGCCAGTGCGGCAAGGTCAGGCCAAAAGTGGTTTGCAGCTTGCTGGTGTTCAGGCGCGAGTTGTGCGGACGCACCGCAGGCGTGGGAAAAGCGCTGGTGGGCACAGGCGCCACTTCATTAGCTACTATTTTGATAGCTGGCTGCGCTTTCTGGGCCTGGTCTAGAACGTATTTTGCATACAAATTCCAGTTGGTTTCGCCGCCAGCGACCAGGTGGTACAGACCCGCATCCTGGGGGCGCTGCTGCAGGTGGCGGATGGCGTGCGCTGTCACATCAGCGAGCAGGTCGGCGCCGGTGGGCGCGCCCCACTGGTCGTCGATGACCGTGAGGCGTTCGCGTTCTTGCGCCAGGCGCAGCATGGTTTTGGCGAAATTGCCGCCGCGTGCGGCATAGACCCAGCTGGTGCGCAAAATCAGGTGCTGGGCGCCCGATTGCTGGATCAGTTGCTCGCCCTCCAGCTTGGTACGGCCATACACGCTGAGCGGTGCGGGCACATCGGTTTCCACCCAGGGGCGACTGCCGCTGCCGTCAAAGACGTAATCGGTGCTGTAGTGGATGAGCCAGGCCCCCAAACGCGCGGCTTCCTCAGCCAGCACGCCAGGGGTGGTGGCATTGAGCAGCCGGGCCAAGTCAGGCTCGCTCTCGGCCTTATCGACGGCGGTGTGGGCGGCCGCATTGACGATGATGTCGGGCCGCAGGGCGCGCACGGTGTCAGCAATACCGGCGGGGTTGGCAAAGTCGCCGCAGTGCCCGGTGCTGTCGTGGTCCAGCGCGGTGACGTGGCCCAGCACCGACAGGCTGCGCTGCAACTCCCAGCCGACCTGGCCGCCTTTGCCCAAAAGCAGGATATTCATGTGCCTGCCTGCTCGGCGTATTGGGTTTGCACCCAATCGCGGTAAGCGCCGGTTTGCACGTTGGCCACCCAGTCGGCGTTTTCCAGGTACCACTGCACGGTTTTGCGGATGCCGGTGTCAAAAGTCTCTACCGGACGCCAGCCCAGTTCACGCTCGATCTTGCGCGCGTCAATGGCGTAGCGGCGGTCATGACCAGGGCGGTCTTTGACATGGGTGATTTGGACGGCGTAGCTTTGGCCATCGGCGCGCGGGCGCAGTTCATCCAACAGACGGCAGACGGTGTGAACGATGTCGATGTTCGGCTTCTCGTTCCAGCCACCGATGTTGTAGGTCTGGCCCAGGTGGCCTGCGTCCAGCACGCGGCGGATGGCGCTGCAATGGTCTTTGACGTAGAGCCAGTCGCGGATCTGCATACCGTCGCCATACACCGGCAAAGGCTTGCCCGCCAGCGCATTGACGATCATCAGCGGGATGAGTTTTTCCGGAAAATGGTAGGGGCCGTAGTTGTTGCTGCAATTGGTGGTCAGCACCGGCAGGCCGTAGGTGTGGTGCCAGGCGCGCACCAGGTGATCACTGGCGGCCTTGCTGGCCGAATACGGGCTGTTGGGCTCGTACACATGGTCTTCGGTGAAGGCAGGTGCATCGGCGGCCAGCGTGCCATAGACCTCATCGGTGCTGACATGCAACAACCGGAACGCTTCTTTTTTGATAGCTGGAAGCGCTTGCCAGTAGTGCCTTACAGCCTCTAAAAGCTTGAAAGTTCCAACCACGTTGGTCTGGATGAAATCGTCTGGCCCGTGGATGGAGCGATCCACGTGGGACTCGGCCGCAAAGTTGATGACGGCGCGCGGCTGATGCTCAGCCAGCAAGCGCTCGACCAGGGCGGTGTCAGCAATGTCGCCCTGCACAAAAATATGGCGCGCATCGCCTTGCAGGGCCGCCAGATTTTGCAGGTTACCGGCATAGGTCAACTTGTCGAGGTTGACCACGGGTTCATCAGAATGCGCTAGCCAGTCGAGCACAAAATTGGCGCCGATGAAGCCAGCGCCGCCGGTAACAAAAATCATGGGATGAAGCTTTGAAAACTGCCGGATGGCAAAAGCCCGGGATTATCCCATTCTCACCTCGGTGGCTTCAGTGGCCGTTAGAAATGGATGCCGCGCATCATTTGCTGCAACGCCACTGCCTCGGCAGACAGTGGGGGCTTGGCCTCTTTAGCCTCTTTGGCGGGGGCAGTTTCGGAAAACATCCGAAAGCTGGTGTTCATGCCGATCTGCGCCACGCGCGGCAGCAAAGCATGTAGCACCTGACCGACGATGCCCAGGCGGGTAGCAATGCGCGCTGGCTTGAAAATGCAGGCTTGCACCACCATGTCCGCGGCCTCTTGCGGACTCAGCGTGGGCACGTTGTTGTAGATCGGGGTAGGGGCAATCATGGGCGTGCGCACCAGCGGCATATTGATGGTGGTGAACGTGACACCCTGGTCGGCAAACTCGCTGGCAGCGCAGCAAGTCCAGGCATCCAGTGCAGCTTTGCTGGCAACGTAGGCTGAAAAACGCGGCGCATTGGTCAGCACACCAATGGAGCTGATATTGACCACATGGCCTTTGCCTTTGCCCACCATGGCTGGCAGCAACCCGGTGGTGACGCGCAGAGCACCAAAGTAATTGAGCTGCATGGTGCGCTCGTAGTCATGGAAACGGTCATAACTGGACTCAATCGCCCGGCGAATGGAACGCCCCGCGTTGTTGATCAGAAAGTCCACACTGCCGTGCTCGGCCAGCACCTGCTGCACAAAGCGCGTGCAATCTGCGGGATCGGCGATGTCCACAGCATAGGCCACAAAAACATACCCCCTGGCCTGCGCCTGCGCACAAGCCAGGTCAAGTTTTTCTTGGTCGCGCCCGCAAATGAGGGTGGTGGCACCGGCTTCGGCAAACCTGTGCGCGCTGGCCAGGCCAATTCCAGAACTCCCCCCCGTGATCAGAACCACCTTACCCGCCACTGTGCCCTTGAGCGTGTGGTCAATGAACAAATCGGGGTCGAGATGGCGCTCCCAGTAGTCCCATAAACGCCAGGCGTAATCTTTCAGTTGGGGGCATTGCACACCTGTACCTTGCAAAGCGGCCAGGGTTTCGCGGCAATCAAAGCGCGTGGGGTAATTAATGAACATCAGCATGCCATCGGGCAAGCCGAGATCTTTCAGGATGGCATCACGCACACGGCGAACGGGTGCCAACGCCAGCAGGGTTTTCTGCACACTTTGGGGGATGAATCCCAGCAGAGCGGCATTGATAAACAGATTCATGCGCGGCGCATGGGCGGCGCGGCTGAAGATATCGAGGACATCGCCCACGCGGTAGCCCACAGGATCAACCAGGTGGAAACATTTGCCATGAATACCCGGCTGGTGGCTGATCGCACTGAGCGCATCGACAACAAAATCTACCGGAACGATGTTGACCCGGCCCCCCTCCAGTCCTACAGCGGGCATCCATGGCGGTAGCCATTGGCGCATGCGCTGAATCAGCTTGAAGAAATAGTAGGGGCCATCGATCTTGTCCATTTCTCCGGTGGTGCTGTCACCCACCACCATAGCGGGTCGATAGACACTCCAGGGCAACGGGCATTCGCGGCGGACAATCTTTTCGCTGTCATGCTTGGTCTGGAAGTAAGGATGCTCCAGGTTTTGCGCTTCATCGAACATGTCTTCCCGAAACACCCCTTCGTACAAACCTGCGGTAGCAATAGAGGATATTTGGTGAAAATGCCCGGCCCCAATCAGTTGGGCAAGCTGCACTGCGTGGCGGGTTCCCTCCACGTTGACACGCACCTGACTGCTCTCATCAGCGGTCAAATCATAGACAGCCGCCAAATGGTAGACATGGTTTATGCGATCTTTGAGTTTGGCAATGTCAGCGACTGACACACCACACCCTACGTCAGTGATATCACCATACACAGGAACGGTGCGCGCTGCACTGGCTTTCCAGTAGCGGCGCAGGGCAGGAACCTTCTCAGCACTTTCCTGGCGAATGAGGAAATGCACCACAGCCCCTTTGCGCTCTAGGAGCTTCTTGACCAATCGTTTGCCAATAAACCCGGTCGCTCCTGTCACGAAATACTGCATACAGACTCCTCTATGAGACAGAGGGGTATTTTGCAACGTCGCAGAGGGATGTTCACATACAGCCCCCCCCAAAACCGAACCCCCCCGTGACCTGTATGTGAGGTTACGGGGGGGTTTGGAGGCTATTGGTGCCTGACGATGACCTACTTTCACACGGGAACCCGCACTATCATCGGCGCGAAGTCGTTTCACTGTCCTGTTCGGGATGGGAAGGAGTGGTACC
>NZ_JAQUAL010000194.1:0-5232 GCF_028687295.1 Simplicispira sp. | reverse complement strand
GCGGCGGCAACCGACAGCGCCGACACCCCGGCGCACAGCTACTTCATCAACACCGGTTCGTTTGCCGATGCCAGCAACGCCGCCAGGGTGCTCCTGATCATCACCGGCAGCGGCCTGCCCGCTGTACAGCAAGAAGTCACTGGCAACCAGAACACTTACCACCGGGTGCGCGTGGGGCCTTTCTACAGCCGTGAACAAGCCGACCGCGCCGCCGCCAGCCTGCGCAAAATGCGGCTGGAAGCGGTGGTGTACCGCCGCTGATCGCGCGCGGCGCGTGCAGCAAAAGCTGCTGCGCGCATACGCGCACAGCGGCCACACCAGGGTGGTGGCCATGGCTGGTCAAAACGGGGGTGTCGTCCCTATACTGGAGCGCGGGCTCATGGCTGGCCCGCAGGCTCCAGAACCCTTTCAGGAGACACGCCATGCGCACCATTTCCCCCGCACTGCTGGCACTGCAACGCCTTTACCACTGGGAGCACACGCAGCCCGGGCAGATTGCGCTGGTGCAGCCCCTGGGCCAGGGCGCTGTGCTGGAGCTGACGTGGTCACAAGTGGCCGACCAGGTACGCCGCATGGCCGCACACTTGCAGGCCCAGGGCTGGGAGAGCGGCTCCAAGGTGGCCATCCTGTCCAAAAACTGCGCCTGGTGGCTGATGAGCGACCTGGCCATCTGGATGGCGGGCCATGTCTCGGTGCCGCTATACCCCACGCTGGGCCCGGACACGCTGGCGCACATCCTGCGGCACAGCGAGGCACGCGCCTGCTTTATTGGCAAGCTGGACGAGTGGGAGCACATGGCGCCGGGCGTACCCACCGACCTGCCCTGCATCAGCTACCCCCTGTCGCCACCCGGTGCCAGCAGGCGATGCAGTGCCTGGGATGCCATCTGCACCCACACCGCACCGCTGGCGGGCGAACCCACCCGGCCCGCCGACGACCTGGCCACGCTCATCTACACCTCGGGCACCACCGGCGTGCCCAAGGGCGTGATGCACAGCTTTGGCAACTTTGCCTGGGCCATCGAGCAGGGGCTGCGGCGCATTCCCATGGGGCCATCAGACCGGCTGTTGTCCTACCTGCCCCTGGCCCATGTGGTCGAGCGCCTGCTGATCGAACACGGCTGGCTGCAAACGGGCTTCAGGGTGTACTTCGCTGAATCGCTGGACACCTTCACCACCGACTTGCAGCGCGCACGGCCCACGGTTTTTTTCTCCGTACCGCGCCTGTGGGTGAAGTTCCAGAACGGCATCCACCAAAAGCTCTCTCCCGCACGGCTCAAGCTGCTGCTGCGCCTGCCACTGGTGGGCACGTTGGTGCGGCGCAAAATCCTGCACGGACTGGGGTTGGCGCAATGTCGCATGGCCGCTGGCGGCGCCGCGCCCATGCCACTGGCGCTGTTGCAGTGGTTTCGCGGTATCGGCCTGCCCATCAACGAGGGCTACGGCATGACCGAGAACCTGGCCATCTCCCACCTGACCGTACCCGGCATCAACCAGGAAGGCACCGTAGGCCCGCCCTACGACGGCGTGGAGCACCGCATCGACCCCGAATCGGGCGAAATCCAGATGCGCAGCCAGGCCCTGATGCTGGGTTACTACAAAGCCCCCGAACTCACGCGAGATGCCTTCACCCCCGATGGCTGGCTGCGCACGGGCGACCAAGGCTTCATCGACAACCACGGCTGGCTGCACATCACCGGGCGCGTGAAAGACCTGTTCAAGACCAGCAAGGGCAAGTACGTGGCCCCCGCCCCCATCGAAGACAAACTGGTCATGCACAAGTCCATCGAAGCCTGTGTGGTCAGCGGCAGTGGCAGCCTGGGCCAGCCCTTGGGCATCGTCATGCTCAACGCGCAGGCCATGCAGTGCCTGGGTGACGCGGCGGCCAAGGCCGCGCTGGAAGCCTCGCTGGTGCGGCACCTGCACCGCGTCAATGCCACGCTGGAGCCCCATGAGCGGCTGCAATGCCTGGTGGTGGCACGCCAGCCCTGGACGGTGGACAACGACCTGATCACCCCGACCTTCAAGGTCAAGCGCAACCGCATCGAAAACGTGTACGGGGCGCAGTACGCCGATTGGGTCGCCTCTGGGCGCGAGGTGGTCTGGCAAAACGGCTGAAAGCGCCGCAACCCGGGCGCAGCGCAGCCCGGCGCCAGAGAATCAGTCGGCCGCGTCGCCGCGCTCGGAGGCCAGCGTGGGCTCGGGCATGCGGGTGGCCAGGATTTTGTCGATGGTCTTGCCGTCCATGTCCACCACTTCGAGCTTCCAGCCCTCCCACTGCACGGTGTCCGTGACCTTGGGCAGGCGCCCGGTCAGCAGCATGATCATGCCGCTGAGGGTGTGGTAGCGGCCCCGCTCTTCTTCGGGCACGGCGGTCAGCTCCAGACGGTCTTTCAGCTCGGGCACGGGGATGTGGCCGTCCAGCAGCCAACTGCCATCTTCGCGCTGCAAGGCCCACGAGGTTTCGGGGTCGCGCGGCTGGAATTCGCCGGTAATGGCTTCAATCAGGTCTTGCAACGTGACGATGCCCTGCACTTCGCCGTATTCATCAATGACAAACGCCATGTGGACATCAGACAGCCGGAAGTTGTCCAGCAACTCCATGCCAGTGATGCTTTCGGGCACGTACAGCGCCGTTTGCAGCGGCTGGTCGGCTAGGCCGTGGCCCTGCGCGCGCAGGGTGTGCGCCAGCCACTGGCGCGCGTTGACCACGCCCAGAATGTTGTCCATGCCACCGCGCACCACCGGAAAGCGCGCGTGGTCAGACTCCTCGACGCGGCGCAGGTTTTCTTCAAACGACAAGTCAAGGTCCAGGCAGACCACATCGCCGCGCGGCACCATCAGCGAGCCAATCTGGCGGTCGTCCAGGCGAAACACGTTGCGCACCATGGTGTGCTCGTGCGACTCAATGACGCCAGCGGTGGTGCCCTCGACCAGCATGGCGTGGATTTCTTCCTCGGTCACAGGGCTGCCGCTGGTTTCTTTCACCCCCAGCATGCGCAGCAGGGTGCGCGTGGAGGTGGACAGCAGCAGCACAAACGGCTTGGTGGCCACCGCCAGAAAATTGATGGGCCGTGCCACCAGGCGGGCAAACGTCTCGGGATACGACTGGCCGATGCGTTTGGGCACCAGCTCACCCACCACGATGGAAAAGTAAGTGATCAACACCACCACCAGGCCCGTGGCACCGTAGCTGGCGTAGGGCTGGGGCACACCCAGCACCTCCAGCCACACCGCCAGCGGGGTCGCCAGCGCTGCCTCGCCCACGATACCGTTGAGCACACCAATCGAGGTGATGCCGATCTGGATGGTGGACAAAAAGCGGGTGGGGTCTTCACCCAGCTGTACGGCGGCGGCGGCGCCGCTATCGCCCTCGTCAATCAGTTTTTGCAGCCTGGCCTTGCGCGCCGTGACCAGCGCAATCTCGGACATGGCAAACAGGCCATTGAGACAGATGAGGGCGAACAGTATTGCTATTTCCATACAAAGGGAGCCATCGCTCCCTGAAAGTGGTGAAGTGCCGAATTGTAAGGAGGCACGATGACTGCGCCGCTGGGCCTTATTTTTCTGCGTCGCCGTCGGGAACCACCACATCGACCACGGCGCCCACCGCTTTGGCACCGACTTTGACGCCAGTGGCCACCACCGTCACGGCAGCATCGGCCACCGCCACCACGGCGCAGCCGGTGGTACCAAGCACGCACAAGGCCAACACCAGCCAGCGCGTGGCGTGCTTGCATTTGAAAGTCAGTTTTTTGGCGAAACGCGGGGTTGTGCCGCCGCATAACTTCGCTGCGCGAAGTGAGCGGCGTACAAACCCAGAAACCTCGCGCCTTTGGCGTGGGCGCGTGCGCGCCCCCAAGAGCATGCCGGTCATTCGACCGTCACGCTCTTGGCGAGGTTGCGCGGCTTGTCCACATCTGTCCCCAGCGCACAGGCGGTGTGGTAGGCCAGCAATTGCAGCGGAACCACGTGCAGGATGGGCGAGAGCGCGCCGTAGTGCTCGGGCATGCGGATGACGTGCAGGCCCTCGCTGCTCTCGATGCGCGTGTCGGCGTCGGCCAGCACATACAGCACGCCACCGCGCGCGCGCACTTCCTGCATGTTGCTTTTGAGCTTTTCCAGCAGCGCATCGTTGGGCGCCACCGTGACCACCGGCATGGCACTGGTCACCAGCGCCAGCGGGCCGTGTTTGAGTTCACCTGCCGGGTAGGCCTCGGCGTGGATGTAGCTGATCTCTTTGAGCTTGAGCGCGCCCTCCAGCGCAATCGGGTAGTGCAGGCCCCGGCCCAGGAACAGCGCGTTTTGCATGCGGGCAAAGTCTTCGGCCCAGCCAATGATTTGGGGTTCGAGCGCCAGCACGGCCTGCAAAGCCACGGGCAGGTGGCGCATGGCCTGCAAATGCGCGGCTTCTTGCGCGGCGCTGAGGTGGCCCTTGGCTTGCGCCAGCGCCAGAGTCAGCAAGAACAGCCCGGCCAGTTGCGTGGTGAAGGCCTTGGTGCTGGCCACGCCAATCTCCACCCCGGCGCGGGTGATGTAGGCCAGCGCGCATTCGCGCACCATGGCGCTGGTGGCCACGTTGCAGATGGTGAGCGTGTGCGCATGGCCCAGACTTTGCGCGTGGCGCAGCGCGGCCAGCGTGTCTGCCGTTTCGCCCGACTGGCTGATGGTGACGATGAGCTGGCGCGGATTGGGCACCGACTCGCGGTAGCGGTATTCGCTGGCCACCTCGACCTGGGTGGGGATTTTGGCAATGGATTCCAGCCAGTATTTGGCCGTGCAGCCGCTGTAGTAACTGGTGCCGCAGGCCAGGATGAGCACTGAATCGATCTGCTCAAACACCTGCGCGGCGCCATCGCCAAACAGCGCGGGCACGATGCCTTGCACGCCTTCGAGCGTGTCGGCAATGGCGCGTGGCTGCTCAAAAATTTCTTTTTGCATGTAGTGCCGGTACGGCCCCAGCTCGGCAGCGCCGCTGTGCGCCTGCACGGTGCGCACCGGGCGCTGCACGGCGTCCAGCGGCTGGCCATCGGCGCCCACCAGTGCGTAGCGGCCCAGCTGCAAATCCACCACATCGCCCTCTTGCAGATAGACGATCTGGTCGGTCACACCGGCCAGGGCCATGGCGTCGCTGGCCAGAAAGTGCTCTGCGCCGCCCTGGCCCACGCCCAGAATCAGCGGCGATCCCGCGCGCGCGCCGACCACGCGGTGCGGCTCGTTCTGGTGCATGACG
>NZ_JAQUAL010000193.1:0-5250 GCF_028687295.1 Simplicispira sp. | reverse complement strand
TTGCCCAGGGTGTGGTGTACCGTGACCAGCGGCACGGCCAGGCTCAGGAAGTTGATGGCCAGGTGGGCCAGGTCTTGCGGCTCAAACACCAGCGCCTGCATGAGCAGACCGACGCCAAAGCCAAACAACGTGGGAACAAAGCCAAACAACAGGTAAATCGGCATGGCACCCACCAGGTGCAGCTCCGACGGGCCCACAGGCACGTGCCACGCCTGCATCAGCACGCTGAAGAAGAACGCAGCCAGGGCGGTGCGCAGCCACGCCGCAGGACTTTTGAGCAGGCCCAGGGCGTGGGCGCCCAGCAGCGCGGTGGCGGCGGCTGAGGCGTAGGCAATTTTTTCGGGCGAGAGGATGCCGATTTCGATGTGCATGGGGGTTTCCTTTCAAGAAACGTCAGAGGGGTGGGTGGGAAATTGCGAGGCAGAAAACGACGCGGCCGCACGGGCGATCGACACGGTGGCGTTCTTGCCATCGGGCCCGCGATGCTTGTGTTTTTCGACCAGCAGGGCCGACATGGGCACCCGCCCGGCCAGCAGCGCCGCCGCCTCGCTGACCGAGGGCGTGCCGACATGGCGCAGCACCGTGGCCGAGGGGTTGGGCACGGGCACAGCGGCCAGCTCTGCCGGGCTGAACCATTGCAGCGTCCAGCCGTGCAGCGCGGCCAGTTGTGCCAGGGC
Organism: Simplicispira sp.; assembly: GCF_028687295.1. Taxonomy (NCBI): domain Bacteria; kingdom Pseudomonadati; phylum Pseudomonadota; class Betaproteobacteria; order Burkholderiales; family Comamonadaceae; genus Simplicispira; species Simplicispira sp. The sequence goes on along the minus strand of NZ_JAQUAL010000193.1, from coordinate 4,573 downwards.
CGGCTCGTCGGCCTTGAGGGTGATGCTGGCCACGGCCACGATGTCGGCGGGCGTGGCGCCCAGTTGTGCCAGGGCTTCGTGCAGGCAGGTCTGTACGGTGGCCAGCGGTGTGCCCCGGTCGCAGCCCAGCCCGACGCTGAGCAAGGTGCGCGGCGTCATGCCCCCGCTGCCGTGGGTGTGCAGGCCGTGCTGGCGTCAGCGGGCTGGCCTGCTGGCGGGCGGTACACCACCAGCCGCTCGGCCCAGGCATCCCACAGCGCCGGGGGAACGCTGGCATCGGTAATCCACAGCACGGCCCGGTGGTGCGTGGGGCGCACCTGGCTGAAGGCACTCAGCCGCTCGATGTGCGCGGGCAGCGGCGTGGGCCGTGTCCACCAGCGGGTGCTGCCCGCCTCTTGCACCACGGCGATGGGCTCGCCATTGACCACATGCGCCGAAACCCGGGTGATGTTGATTTTGGGTGCCTCCACGCGCCAGCCCAGGTGGCGGCCCAGGATATCGACGGGGATGGTTTTGCCCACATCCGAGGCGGTGGTCAGCACGGGGGTGGCGCCGATCAGGTCGGCAATGCGCTCGCTCATGGCGTTGGCACCACCGACATGGCCCGACAGCACCGGAATGACAAATTGCCCGGCGTCATCGACCACCGTGACGCCGGGGTCTTCGTCTTTGGATTGCAAGTGCGGCGCCACCAGCCGCACCACCGCGCCCAGTGAGACAAAAAACACCAGTTGATCGTAGGCCGCAAACAGCGGTGCCATTTCGTCGCGCAGCGCGCCTTCATAGGCGCGCACCGGGTTGCCCAGGCCGTCAAATGCGTGGGCAAATTTGGCGGCAGTGCAGACATGGGCATCAGGCAAATCACGCGCCAGCTGGGCCGCCTGGGCCGCGCCGTGGCGGGTGATGGCGACGATGCAGACGCGGGCTTCTTGCAGAGGCTGTGCGGGGGTTGAGAGCACCACGGCGGGCGCTGCGGGGGATGCGGTGGCGGTCATTCGGCGGTTTCCAGTGCGGCACAGAGGCCATGGCGATCGGCAGGCGGCAATGGCGCAGGCGATGTCTTCTTGAGGCAGCCCTTGATGCGCTCGCCCCGGATGCGGTGCGGGTTCTTCACCACCATGAGCGAGAGGTAGCTGACCTTGGTGCCACGCAGCGCGGGCAGATCCACGCCGTTGATGCTGCGCTCGTCGGGCGCACCCACGCGCTCAATGAACTGGGTGTGGGGCAGCAGGTCGCGGCGGGTGAGCCAGTCGATCAGGTCGTCCATCAGGGGCTTGACCTTCATCAGCACCAGGGTGTCGAAGTCGGTCAGAAGGCGATCGACTGCACTGACGCCGTAGGCGGCGGGCACGATGGCGATGGTGTCGTCCTGCTCGGCCAGCGGCAGGTTGCGTGCGGCGCAAGCGGCGGTGAAGGCGTTGACCCCGGCAATGACCTGGGTGGTGGTGCGCGGCTCCAGCGCCTGCACCGTGCGCGCCAGGTGGCCGAAGGTGGCGTAGGTGCTGGCGTCGCCTTCCACCAAAAACAACACGTCTTGCCCGGCCAGCAGCCAGGGCAGCACTGTCTGGGCGGCGCGCAGCCAGGCGCGGGCGAGCTTGTCGCCGTCGTGCGTCATGGGAAACAGCAGCGTTTGGTGCTGCGCAGGCGGTGTGAGCCCGGCGCGCTGCACGATGTCAAAGGCGTAGCTGGGCGTCTTGGTGCTGCGGGCCGGGTACGTCCACACTGCATCGGTGCGCTGCAATTGCGCCCACGCGGCGCGGGTGATGAGGCCCGGGTCGCCAGGGCCGAGGGATACACCGATGAGGCGGCCCAGCGATGGGGTGGTGGGGGCTGCGGCGGCAGGGGTCATGACGGTCATGCTCCATCGCCCGGCTGGGCGCAGACGATCCACACCGGGTTTTCAGCGGCCATGCGGTGCATGTGCAAGATGGGTTTGCTGCGGGCGGCTTGCAGTTGCAGCACATCCCAGGTGGCCCCCAGCGCTTGCAATGTTTGCGTGGCGGTGGCCAGGTTCTCCAGGGTGACAAAGTTCATCACCAGCCAGCCGCCGGGGCGCAGGCGGCGCAGGCACAGGGCGATCAGGTCGGCCAGTTCGCCGCCCGAGCCACCGATAAAGATGGCGTCGGGGTCGGGCCAGGCGTCCAGGCCCTCGGGGGCTTTGCCGTGTACCAGCGTGTGGTTGCTGATGCCCAGGGCGCGCGCGTTCTGGCGGGCAATAGCGGCGTCGGCCTCGTTTTTCTCTATGGCCCAGACATGGCCTTGCGGGCACAGGCGCGCAGCTTCCAGCCCCACCGAGCCGCTGCCCGCGCCAATGTCCCACACCCGGCTGTCGCAGCGCAGTTGCAGCCGCGCCAGCGAGACGGCGCGCACTTCCTGTTTGGTGATCAACCCCTTGTCGGGCTGGCGCTGCTGGTAGGCGCTGTCGGCCAGGCCCAGGCACACCGGGCGCGGGCGTGCCGTGGTGCGCAGCAGCAGCACCACGTTGGGGTCGGCAAAGCGGTGCAGGGCGGCTTCTGCGGGCGGCATGTCGGCCCAGGTGCGCTCGTGCGGCGAGCACAGGCGCTCAGCCACGCACAGCACAAAGTCGTCTCCCAGCCCTTCGGCCAGCAGCAGGCGGGCAATGCGGTCGGGGCTGTTGTCGGGGCTGGTCAGCACGATCAGGCGCTCGTGCTGGCGCACCGCTTGCGCCAGCGCATACAGGCCGTGGCCGGGTGCGGTGCCCGCTTGCCATTCGCCAGCGTCTTTGCTGTGTACCGAAACAATGCGCGCGTCTTGCCAGGCCACACCAAAACGGGCGCAGGCCAGTTGCAGCGTGGAGACGTTGGGCAAGACCTCGATGGCCGCAATGCACAGGCGCGCGGCCAGGTAGCTGGCAATGCCGTGGCACAGCGGATCGCCCGTGGCCAGCACCACGCTGGTTTGCTGGGCTTCGCGGGCTTGGGCAATCCAGCCGGGCACGGCGCTGAGCTGGCCGGTCAGGTCGCGGCGGATGGCGTGGGGGGCGATGTCATCGTCGAGCAACGCCAGCGTGCGCGCACCGCCAATGACCCAATCGGCCCGGCGCAAAAAGGCCAGTGCCGTGGCGCTCAGGCTGGCGGCGCCGTCGTCCAGAACGCCAATCACGCGGCAGGGTTGGGGGTCAGTCATGGGAAAAAGCCTCTGCCACTTTGCGACCGTCAAAGTCGCACACCAGCACATGGAGTTGAAATTGGCCGCCATAGCGCGCCGGTGCCATCAGCGTGCGCACCACGGCGCGGGCCAGGGCGGTATGGAACGGTGCCGACAGGCCCAGCGCCTCCATGCGCTCGGCGGCAAAGCGGGCGGTTTCGGCGGCGGCGATGGCCGCGCAGTCGGCGGGCGGTGCGCCCAGGCTGGCGGCCAGGTCGGCCAGCAGTTGCGTATCGACCTCGGCGCGGTGGGCGTGGGTGATGGTTTCGCCCTGGGCAATTTTGGTCAGTTTGCCGACCATGCCGCCAATCACCACCTGGCGCAGGCCCTGGGCCACGGCCTCATCCAGGGCGTAGCGCAGAAAGTCGCCCATCTGCACAAAGCAGGCGGGGGGCAGGTCGGGGCGCTCTTTCATGGTGAACTGCTCGGTACGCCCGCCCGTGGTCAGCACCACCACCCCGTGGCCCAGCGTGGCCGCCACCTGAATGCCTTGCACCACGCTGGCGCGGTAGGCCGCGGTGGAATACGGTTTGACGATGCCGGTGGTGCCCAGAATCGAGATGCCGCCCACAATGCCCAGCCGCGCGTTGAGCGTTTTTTTGGCCATCTCCACGCCCTGCGGCACCGACAAGGTGATGGCCAGCCCGGTGTGCTCCAGCAGCGCCCCGGCGGCGGCGCGCACGTTGCTTTCGATGTTGCGCCGGGGCACCGGGTTGATGGCCGGGCCACCCACCTCCAGCCCCAGCCCGGCCATGGTCACGGTGCCAATGCCCAAGCCGCCGCGCAGGCACACCACGCCGGGTTGGCCGGGCAGGGTGCGCACATCGGCGGTCAGGTGCGCTTTGTCGGTGCAGTCAGGGTCGTCGCCTGCATCTTTGATGACCATGGCGTGGGCGGTGGTGCCATCGCAGCGGCCATCGTGGACGGTAAAGCGCACCGCATCGCCATTGGGCAGCAGGCAATCGACCGCGTCGGGCACCGTGCCATGCACCAGGCCCTGCACTGCGGCGGCAGCGGCGGCGGCGGAGCACGCCCCGGTGGTGAACCCGGTGCGGGTGCCCCGGCGAACGGTTTTTTCCATCATGGCGGTGTCAGCCCTGCCCGCAGGGGTTGGCCTCGCGCCACTGCTTTTGCTGCGCCTCGGTCAGCGCCAGCAGCGCGTGCAAGGCAGCCACCACCAGCGTCGAGCCGCCCTTGCGCCCGCGAATCACCAGCCACGGCACTTCGTGCTGGCTGGCAATCAAGTCTTTGGATTCGGCTGCCGAGACAAAGCCCACCGGCATCCCCACGACCAGCGCGGGGCGCACACCCTCTTGCGCAATCAGCCGGGCCAGTTCGATGAGCGCCGTGGGCGCATTGCCAATGCCCACGATGGCGCCTTGCAACAAGCCCAGGCGGTGGGCCT
>NZ_JAQUAL010000192.1:0-5365 GCF_028687295.1 Simplicispira sp. | reverse complement strand
AGCCTGGCCCAGGGCCTGCTGCAAGCGGGCATGGCCAACTGCGGCAAGCATTTTCCGGGGCACGGCTACGTCAAGGCCGACTCGCACACCGAGGTGCCCATCGACAAGCGCAGCCTGAAAAAAATCCTCGCCGCCGATGCCGCCCCCTACCAGTGGCTGCGCAGCACCATCACCAGCGTCATGCCCGCGCACGTGATTTACCCCAAGGTGGATACGCGCCCGGCGGGCTTTTCCACGCGCTGGCTGCAAGACATTTTGCGCAGCCAGCTCGGTTTTGACGGTGCCATCTTCAGCGACGACCTGAGCATGGAGGGCGCGCGCCGCATCGACGGCCAGGTGGTCAGCTACACCGAGGCCGCCGTGGCCGCGTTGCAGGCGGGCTGCGACCTGGTGCTGCTGTGCAACCAGAGCCTGGGCGATGGCACCGCCGTGGACGAGCTGCTCGATGGCCTCGCCGCGCAGCAGGCCCAGGGCCGCTGGCAGCCCAGCCTGGAGAGCGAATCGCGCCGCCTGGCCCTGCTGCCGCAAACCCCGCCGCTGCCCTGGGACGAGCTGATGTTCCAGCCCGCCTATTTGCAGGCGCTGGAAATGCTGCCCTGAGCCTTGGCGGTCAGCCACCAGCGCGCCGCAGAACTCCTGTTTTGATAGCTGGTAGCGCCCGCCCCGCAAGGGCTAGGGACGGATTTGGTTTGAAATCTCAGCGTTGGGTTGGCTGGGGCACCCAAGCTGCGATGTGTGCTGCTGGACGTATCAAATGGCGCTGGCCGGGTCTGCTGGGGACGCAGCCGGTGCGGGCGTTGGCACCGCTGGATGCTGGCCCGGGGGCCAGCGGCGCAGCACGCGCTGGAAGATCAGCGCATTCGGGATTTGCAGCAGCGTGCCCGGTGCCTCAGGCGTGCCTTCTTGCAGCGTGGTGTAGAGCAGGTTGATGTCCACCACGCGGCCCCGGGCGCCGGGTTTTTCAGCGGTATCGAGCAGCTCGATGGTGTCACCGACATGGAACGGCCCCACGGTAAAAATCAGAAACGCGCAGAACAGGTTGGACAGCACGCTCCAGGCGGCAAAAAACGCCACCGCACCCACCGTGGCAAAGCCGGTAAATGCTGTCCACAGCACCGTGGCCGACACGCCCAGGCGCTCCAGCACCAGTAGCACGGCGCCGGCAAAAATCGTCCAGCCCAGCAAACCGCGCATCGGCACCTGCAACTCCAGCGGGATATCGTAGTGCGCGCTGGCCCGGGCCAGCGCCCGGCACAGCAGGCGGTGCAACAGCCACGCCGCCACCACGATCAGCAAAATGTGCAGGCCCGGGACAATGACTTCGAGCCAATCCTGGGCCCATTCGGGCAGGTAAAACTTCAGCGAGCGTTGCATGGAAAAGAGAAAGCAGCGTACCCGGTGGCCAGGCGCTAGCTGCGCCGCTGTGCCACCGTGTCCATCTGCATTTCGAAGCTGAAAAAACGGTCGCGGCCCTGGGTTTTGGCCGCGTACAGGGCCTGGTCGGCGCGCATGAGCATGCTCTCGGCGCTGGTGTTGTCGTCGGGCACGCAGGTGGTGATGCCGCCCGAGAGGGTCAGCGCATTGCCCAGCGGCGAGTTGGGGTGGGTGATGGCACGCACCCGCAGCAACTGGCCCAGCGCGCGGGCAAACGTCATGGCCCCCGAGCGCGGCGTGTTGGGCAGGATGAGCACAAACTCTTCGCCGCCGTAGCGCGCGGCCACATCGCGCGGGCGCACGCACACTTCGCTGAGCAGGCGGCCGATTTCGCGCAGGCACACATCGCCTTGCAGGTGGCCGATGGCGTCGTTGTAGAGCTTGAAGTGGTCCAGGTCGCACAGCATCAGCGTCAGCGGCGTGCCGTCGCGCCGTGCGGCCATGATTTCGCTGTGCAGGATGCGGTCCAGGCCGCGCCGGTTGACCAGCCCGGTGAGGGCATCGACCTCCACCATCTCGTTGAGGCGCTGGTTGGCCTGGTGCAGCTCTTCGGTCATGGCCACCAGGCGCCGGCGCATGTCCAGCAGGCGGCGCATGGCGCGCAGCTTGGCCACCAGCACGATGGGTTTGACGGGTTTGACCAGGTAGTCGTCGCCCCCGGCCTCGATGCCGCGCCAGACGTCCAGATCGCCGTCCAGGCCCGACAGGAAGATGATGGGCGTCCAGTCGCCCGACTCGGCCACGCGCATTTGCTGTGCCACCCAGTAGCCGTCGTTGCCGGGCAGTTTGATGTCCAGCAGCACCAGGTCAGGGCGGCGCGAGCGAAACAGGTGCAGTGCCATGTTGCCGTTGGCCGCTTGCAGAACGTCGGAAACCCCGGCGTGGTGCAGCTCGCCCACCAGCGCCGCGCGCACTGAATCCTGGTCTTCGACCACCAGCACCGTGAAGGGGCTGGCCGGCTCTTCGTCTGGGGCTATGGCGGGCACGGCATTCATGGCTGCGCCGGGCTCAGCTTTCGCGGCGCAGGGCCGGGAACAGGATCACGTCGCGGATGCTGGGGCTGTCGGTCAGCAGCATCATCAGGCGGTCGATGCCGATGCCGCAGCCGCCTGCGGGGGGCATGCCGTATTCCAGCGCGCGGACAAAGTCGTGGTCAAAGTACATGGCTTCGTCGTCGCCGCTGTCTTTGGCGTCCACCTGGGCGTGAAAGCGCGCGGCCTGGTCTTCGGCGTCGTTCAGCTCGGAGAAGCCGTTGCCAAACTCGCGCCCCGTGATGTAGAGCTCAAAGCGCTCGGTCACTTCGGGGCGCTGGTCGTTGGCGCGCGCCAGCGGGCTGATTTCGGTGGGGTGCTCCATGATGAAGGTGGGCTGCCAGAGCTTGTCTTCCACGGTCTCTTCAAAGTACAGCACTTGCAGGCTGGCCAGGGTGCGGCCCGAGAGCTTGTGTTTTTCTTCACTCATGCCCAGCTTTTTCAGGGCGCTGATCAGCCAGGCAGCGTCGTCCACATGGGCGCCTGCTTCGGTGTACTGGAAGATGGCTTCGCGGATGGTCAGGCGCGCAAAAGGCTGGCTCAGATCGACTTCGCGGCCGCTGTAGCTCAGTTGCAGCGTGCCCACGGCCTTCATGGCGGCATCGCGCACCAGCTGCTCGGTAAAACCCATCAAGTCCTGGTAGTTCCAGTAGGCCGCGTAGAACTCCATCATGGTGAACTCGGGGTTGTGGCGCACCGAGATGCCTTCATTGCGGAAGTTGCGGTTGATTTCGAACACGCGCTCAAAGCCGCCCACCAGCAGGCGCTTCAGGTACAGTTCCGGGGCAATGCGCAGGTACATCTCCTGTTCGAGCGCGTTGTGGTGCGTGACAAACGGCTTGGCGTTGGCGCCGCCCGGAATAGGGTGCAGCATGGGCGTTTCCACCTCCAGAAAGCCGTGTTGCACCATGAAGTCGCGGATGCCACTGACGGCCTTGCTGCGCGCCACAAAGCGCTTGCGGGCCTGCTCGTCGGTCATCAGGTCGATGTAGCGCTGGCGGTATTTGACTTCCTGGTCGTGGATGCCGTGGAACTTGTCGGGCATGGGCCGCAGGCTCTTGGTGAGCAGACGCAGCGTGGTGACCTTGATCGACAGCTCGCCGGTCTTGGTTTTGAAGGCCGTGCCTTCGGCGCCGATGATGTCGCCCAGATCCCAGTGCTTGAAGGCGGCGTACAGCTCTTCGCCCAGCGCATCGCGCGTGATGTAGAGCTGGATGCGGCCACCCGTGCTGCCCAGCGAGCCGTCTTGCACGGTGGCAAAGCTGGCCTTGCCCATCACCCGCTTGAGCATCATGCGCCCGGCCACGCTCATGGTGACGGCCTGGGCTTCGAGCGTTTCGGCATCGAGCGCGCCGTACTGCGCGTGCAAGTCGGCCGCCTGGTGCTGGGGTTTGAAATCGTTGGGGAAGGCGACGCCGCCGTTGCTTTGCAGCGATTCGCGCAGCGCGCGCAGCTTCTCGCGGCGCTCGGCGATGAGCTGGTTTTCGTCGTGGGCAGGGGGCGTAGCGTGGGGAGTGGTGTTGTCAGACATGGAGGGCGCCAGCAAAGGGCGGTGGTTTGAACCAAAACCCGTGATTTTAGGTTTTTGCACGCCCTGGCGGCGGCTTAGTGCGTGATGCCGTTGCGGCGCAAGACCCGGATGGCGGTTGTCAGCACGATTTGTACGTCCCACCAGCAGGATTGATGCCGAAGGTAATGTGTGTCCAGCGCCACCTTTTGCGCCACAGCAATTTCGTCACGGCCATTGATTTGTGCCCAGCCTGTGAGGCCAGGCCGCAGCGTATGCACGCCCTCGCGGGTGCGCAGTGCGATCAGGTCGTGTTGGTTGTGCAGTGCCGGGCGGGGGCCGACCAGGCTCATGTCGCCGCGCAGAATGTTCCAGAGCTGTGGTAATTCATCCAGGCTGCTGCGACGCAAAAAACTCCCGATGGGGGTGAGCCATTGCTCGGGGTGCTCCAGCAAATGGGTGGCTACCTCGGGCGTGTCGATGCGCATGCTGCGGAACTTGGGCATGCTAAACAGGGCGTTGTTGCGTCCCACGCGGTCTGACCAGTACAGCACCGGGCCGGGCGAGGTGGCTTTGACCCAGAGCGCAATCAGCAGCAGGGGCAGGGCCAGTGCCAGCAGGGCGAACAGGGCGACGCCAAAATCAAAGGTACGTTTCATGGTGCGGAAGATGGTGTGGGCGGCTGCATGGCGCGCTCCAGGCCCTGCGCCAGCGTCCAGGGCTGCTGCCAGCCAGTGCATTGGCGAAAAACCTGGCTGTTGACCTGCAACGAGTCGCACAGCCGCGCCATGGCATCACCGTGGCCCAGCAGCCGTGCCGCCGTGCGCAGGGCGGGCATTGGCAGCGGCCACAAACGCGCACTGCGTCCCATGGCCTGTGCCGTCAGGCGTAAAAAATCGGTGGTGGAGACTTCTTCTTCGTCTGCCAGCAAAAAGGTTTTTTGCACCACGTCAGGGTGTGTCAGGCACAGCGCCAGGGCATCGACCAGATTGTCCAGCCCGGCAAAGTGGCGGCGGTTATGCACTGCGCCCAAAGGTAAAGGCCAGCCGCGCTCCACGGCGCGCACCAGACGACCAAAATTGCCTGGTGCCTGCGGGCCATACACCAATGGCGGGCGCACGATGACATGTTGCAGGCCAATGTCGGAACTGACTTGGCGGATGTGCTGTTCACACTGCCATTTGCTGCGGGCGTAGGCTTCGGCAGGGGCAGGCACATCCTGCTCTGTAAAAGGCTGGCCGTTGGTGCGCACGCCGTTGACGCCAATGGAGCTGACAAATACCAGCCGCCGTACCGAAGTTTGCACACATGCACGCAGCAAAGCTGAAGTCAGGGCGAGGTTGTCGTCGAAACGCTGGTCATCCTGGCGCACGCGGGCATTGACCTGATGGGC
>NZ_JAQUAL010000037.1:0-23982 GCF_028687295.1 Simplicispira sp. | reverse complement strand
CGCGGGTGGACGTGAACGTCCACCCGACCAAGATCGAGGTGCGCTTCAGAGACAGCCGCGAAGTCCACCAGGCCGTGCGCCACGCCGTGGAAAACGCCCTGGCCGTGCCGCGCGCAGCGGCACTGGCGGCGGCCGCTCTGGTGGGCGCTGCCAGTACGCAGGGAGACTGCGCGGGCCCGGGTGCAGAAAAGGGCGCAGGTGTTGGCATCGGCGCTGGCTCATACGGCGCCACCCGTACCGGGGCCTGGCCCGCCAGCGCAGCGGGGCCGCAGAGCGGGCACGGCAGCCAAGGCATGCCAGGCTGGCCAGGCGCCGAGCCAAACTTCAAGCCAAATCGGCCTCCAGCCCTTGCGCAGCAAGCGCAAGCAGCTATCTATTTTGATGAGCGCGTGGGCCACCGCGTGTCTGATCTGGGGGCGTTGTGGGGCAAAACGCCCGCCACCCGCAGCGCCCCGGCAGACCCCTGGCACAGCCCAGCAGCCAGCACGGCGCCCGGCACGGCAGCAGAACACCCCGCCGCAGCGCCACACGCCACGCCTGCGCAGACAGCAACCAGCCACCTGACCGCCCCCAGCCCCGGCGCCCACGCGGACAGCGAAACAGCCTCCGCCGACACTGACACCGACACCCCGCCAGCGCACGCCCCCAGCGCCAGCGACCCCTACGCCAGCGCCAGCGACCCCTACGCCAGCGCCAGCCACTGGCCCCTGGGCCGCGCGCTGGCCCAACTGCACGGCGTGTACATCCTGGCCGAAAACGCCCAGGGATTGGTGCTGGTCGATATGCACGCCGCCCACGAGCGCATCGTCTATGAGCGCATGAAAGCGCAGGCCGCCACAGCGGCGTGCATCCCCAGCCAGCCGCTGCTGATTCCGGCCACCTTTGCCGCCACTGCCCATGAAGTGGCTTGCGCCGAAGCCCACGCTGACACCCTGGCCACACTGGGCCTGGAAGTGACGCCGTTCTCGCCCAAAACCCTGGCCGTGCGCGCCGTGCCCAGCACACTGGCGCAAGGCGATGCGGTAGAGCTGGCGCGCAGCGTGCTGGCCGACCTGGCCGCGCACGACGCCAGCACCGTAGTGCAGCGCGCGCAGAGCGACATCCTGGCCACCATGGCCTGCCACGGCGCCGTGCGCGCCCACCGGCGCCTGACGCTGGACGAAATGAACGCCCTGCTGCGCCAGATGGAAGTGACCGAGCGCTCCGACCAGTGCAACCACGGTCGGCCCACCTGGCGGCAACTGTCCATGCGCGAGCTGGACGCGCTGTTTCTGCGCGGCCGCTGAAGCCGCCCGCCCCTCCAGCGCCGCCCGATCCGAGTGCGCCCTACCCAGGAAAACCCCCGTGAGAATTCTGCTGATAGAAGACGACGCACCGCTGGCCGCTGCCCTGATGTCCTTTCTTGAAACCCGGGACTTTGTCTGCGAGTGTGCTGACAGCCTGGCGGCGGCGCGCGCCCTGCTGCCAGCGGCGCACTGGGCTGCCGTGCTGCTGGACTGGCAACTGCCTGACGGCGAGGGCCTGTCGCTGCTGCCAACGCTACGGCGCAACCTGCCAGATAGCCCGGTCATCATGCTGACTGCACGCGACCAAATATCCGACCGCATCCGGGGCCTGGACGCTGGGGCCGACGACTACCTGGTCAAACCCTTTGACGCCGAGGAGCTGCTGGCACGTTTGCGCGCCGTCGAGCGTCGGCGCAGCGGCACCGACAGCGCGGTGCTGGAGTTGCCTGGCTTGGTGATTGACCTGGGGCGCACCACGGTGCTGGCAGACGGTCAGGTGGCAGAACTGACCGCCAAAGAGTGGGCGCTGCTGCGCGTGCTGGCGCTGCGCCCCGACCGCATCCACCGGCGCGAGAGTTTGCAAGATGCGCTGTACGGCCTCGATGCCGACACCAGCAGCAACACGCTGGAAGTGTTCATCAGCAACCTGCGGCGCAAGATCGGGCGCGAGCGTATCCAGACCCTGCGCGGTCTGGGCTACAAGCTCAACACCAGTCCATGAAAGCGCGCAGCCTGTCTTGGGCGCTGACGCGGGCCTTGCTGCCTTGGATAGCACTGCTGTGGGTCATCACCAGCGCGGGTGTGGGCTGGTACATGCAGCACGAGCTGGAGGAGCAACTCGACGCCGGACTGGTGGAAAGCGCCGAGCGGCTGCTGGATTTGGCAGCCCACGACGCGCGCAACCACCAGCGCCCTTCCGAGCGTGACGGCGCCCTGTTTCGGCTCGAAGTGCCACACAGCAAGCTCAGTGGTGCCCAGCACGATGTGCTGATGTACCAGGTCGTCAACCAACGCAATGAGCTGCTGCTGCGTTCGGCAGACGCGCCTGAGCAAGCCTTGCCAGTGCCGCTGCGCACGGGTTTTCAGCACACCGACAAGCTGCGCATCTACACCCTGGCCCATCCGACGCTGCCGATGTTCATCCATGTGGGCGACCCCCTGGCCCACCGCAGTGCCGCGCGCATGGAAACCTTGGTGTGGCTGATCGTGCCGCTGATGGTGGTGCTGCCGCTGCTGGGCCTGCTGATCCGGGGCGTGACGCGCCGGGTGCTGGCCCCCGCAGGCCAACTGGCGCACGACCTGCAACAGCGCGACGGCAACAACCTCGACGCGCTGCCGGGCAGCGGCCTGCCCACCGAGCTACAGACCATCGCTGACAGTGCCAACCACCTGCTGCGCCGCTTGGCCGACGCGCTGGACACCGAACGCGCCCTGGCCGCCAACGCCGCACACGAGCTGCGCACGCCGCTGGCCACAGTGCGCCTGCACCTGCAAACAGCGCTCGGCCACGGGCAGGCACAGGCCGCACGAGAGGGCTTGCACGAGGCACTCCATTCACTGGAGCGCCTCAGCCGTCGCTGCGAAAAACTGCTGCAACTGTCGCGCGCCGAGTCTGGCGCAGCACTGGCGCAGGAACGCATCAACCTGGGACAACTGGCCGCTGCCGTGGCACAGGAATTTTGGTCAGACCCGGCACTGCTGCACCGCCTGCAACTGGTGTTGCCAGAATGCGACGACGTCTGGGTTCGGGGCGATTTTGATGCGCTGGCCATTGCGCTGCGCAATCTGGTGGAAAACGCAGTGCGCCATGCCCCGCAAGGGCCCATCGTGCTGGAAGTGTCCTTGCCAGCCACTTGCAGCGTGCGCGACCAGGGGCCGGGCATGGCGCCGCAACGCGCGCTGGAGTTGCAGCAGCGCCACCAGCGCGGTGGTGGCCAGCAGCATGTGCCGGGGTACGGTTTGGGGCTGTCCATCGTGGCTACCATCGTGCAGCGCCAAGGCGGGCAGCTGGCACTCCTGTCCCCCGCCCCGGGGCAGTCGCAAGGGCTGCAAGCAGTGCTGGAACTGCGCCCTTGCTCACGACAGGCTGCTGGGCCTGTGCAAGGGCCGTTCATCCAAAGTTAAGGTTTGGTAACTATGGTTAACCCCAACTCGCTGCTGTAGCGACACAAGGGTTCACCACATGCCATTTCATAGCTGCGCAGGCACAACCGTGCGCGCGCTCACACTGTTTGCAACCGGAGCCTGCCTGCTGGCAAGCGCGATGGCGCAGGCCGCCGATGCCCCCGCCCCCTCTGCCATAGCCCCGATTGCCTGGCCCCAGGCACAAGCCAAAGCCGCTGGCGTTGTCACCCAGGTGCTGGCCGATACAGGGGCCAGCCCTGGCGCCGGACTGGTGCTCCAGGGCACGGTGGAGCTTCCCCCGCACGCGACGGAGTTGCTCAGTGCGCCACTGGCGGGCGTGGTGCAGCAGGTGCTGGTCAGCCCCGGGCAGCACATCAAGGCGGGAGAGCCCGTGGCGCGCCTGCTCAGCCCCGAGTTGGTAACCTGGCAACGCGAACTGTTGCAGGCCCAAGCCCAGGCACGCTTGGCCGCCACGCGGCTGCAGCGCGACGAACAACTGCACGCCGAGGGCATCATCGCCGGACTGCGCCTACAAGACAGCCGCACCCAGAACGAGCTGGCCCAGCTTGCCCTCAAGGAGCGCCGCCAAACCCTGCAACTGGTGGGCGTGAACACGGCCAGCCCCAGCCTGCAGCCCGCGCTGAACCTGCGCGCGGCAGCCGCTGGCACCGTGTTGGAGATACTGGCCACACCGGGCCAGCGGCTTGACGCCGGGATGCCCGTGGCCAAGGTGGCGCGCAGCGGCAAGCTGGCGATCGCGCTACAGGCCACGCCCGAGCAGGCGCAAAGCCTGCGCGTGGGTGACACGCTCGCTCTACAGGGCTGCAAGACACCCGCACGCCTGAGTGCCATCGTGCCGCAAATGAGCAGCGGCAACCAAGCGGTGCAGTTGCGGGCCGATTTCAATGCCAACGAAGACTGCCTGCGCATCAACCAATTCGTCCAAGCCACCGTGGCTGCGCGCGCCACAAGTGCCAGTGCACCGGCCACGGGCTTGGGCATTCCCTCTCAAGCAGTAGTGCGCGATGCAGGTCAGGCTTATGTGTTCGTGCGCACGCCCCAGGGGTTCGTGCCCACCCCGGTGGAGCTGGGCAGCCACAGTGGCACCCAAGTGCTGGTGCGCAGCGGCCTCAAGACGGGTGATGAAATCGCAGTGCGCGGCACAGCGGCACTCAAGGGCGCCTGGCAGGGTCTGGGCCCTGCCGTGGACAGCAAGGAGCCATGATGCTGTCACGCCTGATTGCGTTTTCGCTGTCACAGCGGCTGCTCGTGGCGCTGCTGTCGCTGGCGCTTCTGGCCGCCGGTGCCATGGCCCTGCGCGACTTGCCCATTGATGCCTTCCCCGATGTATCCACCACGCAGGTAAAAATCATCCTGAAGGCGCCGGGAATGACGCCAGCCGAGGTCGAGGCTCGCATCGTCGCGCCCATAGAGCAAGAGCTGTTGGGCATCCCGCGCCAGGTGATGTTGCGCTCACAGAGCAAATACGCCATCGCCGACATCACGCTGGACTTTGCCGACGGCACCGACATTTACTGGGCACGCCAGCAAGTCAGTGAACGGCTGTCCGGCGTGATGGGCGATCTGCCCGCCGGACTGAGCGGAGGGCTGGCCCCCATCACCACACCCCTGGGCGAGATGTTCATGTTCACCGTGGATGGCGATGCCAGCCTCGCAGAAAAACGCAAGCTGCTCGACACCGTGATCCGCCCGCGCCTGCGTGGCATTGCGGGCGTGGCAGACGTGAACGTTCTGGGTGGCAGCGTGCAGACCTTCGAGGTCGTGCCCGACGTGGCGGCACTGGCAGCGCGCCAGGTGTCGCTACAGCAGCTACAGGAAGCACTGGCAGCCAACAACCGCAACGACGGCGCCGGACGCCTGTCCAGTGGCGAAGAGTCACTGCTGGTGCGCAGCGACGGCAGCATCCGCACGCTGGAGGATGTGCGCGCTATCGCGCTGGTGCAACAAGACGGCCAGGCCGTGCGCGTGGGGGATGTAGCCACCGTGCAACTGGGGGCACTGACACGCTACGGCAGCGTCACCCAGGACGGCAAGGGCGAAGCGGTGGAGGGCCTGGTACTGGGCCTGCGCGGCGCCAATGCGCAAAAGCTCGTGCACGACGTGAAAGCACGCCTGCAAGAAATCGAAGCGACCTTGCCACACGGCCTGAAAATCGTGCCTTTCTATGACCGGGGCGACCTGGTCGAACGCGCCATCGGCACCGTCACCAAGGCACTGGCCGAGGCCATAGTGCTGGTGCTGGTGCTGCTTTTGCTGTTCCTGGGCAACCTGCGTGCGGCCTTGGTGGTGGCGCTGATCTTGCCGCTATCTGCGCTGGCAACCTTCGTGCTCATGCAGCAATGGGGCCTGTCGGCCAACCTGATGTCGCTGGGGGGGCTGGCAATCGCCATTGGCATGCTGGTCGATGCGGCGGTGGTGGTGGTCGAGAACATCGAGGCACGTCAGGCCGAACCTGGCATCTCGCGCCTGCACACGCTCTACCGTGCCACACAAGAGGTCGCTACGCCGGTGAGTGCTGGCATGGTGGTCATCATGATCGTTTTTCTGCCGCTGCTGACCCTGCAAGGGCTGGAAGGCAAGCTGTTTGGCCCTGTGGCGTTGACCATCGTGTTCGCGCTGGGCGCCTCGCTGCTGCTGTCGCTCACGGTGATTCCGGTGCTGGCCTCGGCGGCGCTGCGCTCGGGCCACCATGCCACGCCTTGGCTGGTGCGCAAGCTGGAGGCGATCTACGCGCCACTGCTGGATGCGGCGCTACGCCACGCGCGCGTGGTGGTCATTGCCTCGCTGGCGGCACTGGCCGGGGCCGTGGCGTTGTTCCCGTTTATCGGCAAGTCGTTCATGCCGTCGCTGGACGAGGGCGACATCATCATGCAGGTCGAAAAACTGCCCTCCATCCACCTGGAGCAATCCGTGGCCACCGACCTGGCACTACAGCGGCGCATCCTGGAGCAGGTGCCAGAGGTGCGCAGCATCGTGGCGCGCGTGGGCTCGGACGAGCTGGGCCTGGATCCCATGGGGCTGAACGAAACCGACAGTTTTCTGGTGCTACAGCCGCGTGCCCAGTGGCGTTTCAAGAACAAAGAGGAACTGATAGACGCCATCCGCCAGGCTGCCGAAGGCATTCCGGGCGTGAACCTGAGCTTCACCCAGCCCATCGAGATGCGCACCTCCGAGATGCTCTCGGGCGTGCGCGGCGACCTGGCAGTGAAGGTGTTCGGGCCCAATGCCGAGGAGCTTTCGCGCCTGAGCACGCAGATCGTCCAGGTTCTACAGGCGCTGCCTGGCAGCGAGGATGTGCTCACGGCGCAGAACGGTGGGGTGCAGTATTTTCGCGTGGCCATTGACCGCCAAGCCGCTGGCCGCCTGGGCCTGTCCGTGGAACAAATCCAGAACGACCTGCGCACCCTGGTAGAAGGCCAACAGGTGGGCGTGGTAATGCAAGACGCACGCCGCGTACCGCTGGTGGTGCGCGGTGGCGAGGACTTGCGCATGTCACCCGCACAGTTCGCGCAGTTGCGCCTACCCACACCGGGCGGCCAGTCGGTGGCGCTGTCCCAACTCGCACGGCTGGAGGTGACCGATGGGCCAGTGAAGATTGAGCGCGAGCAGTCTTCGCGCATGGCCGTGGTGCGCGCCAACGTGCGCGGGCGCGACCTGGTCGGCTTCGTCGCCGAGGCCCAGGCGGCAGTTGCGCAAAAAGTGCCACTGCCCGCAGGCTACAGCCTGGCTTGGGGCGGTCAGTTTGAAAACCAGCAGCGCGCAGCCTCGCGCCTAGCCTTGGTAGTGCCGGTGGCGCTGGCACTGATCGTCGGTGTGCTGTTTGCCACGCTGGGCAGCCTGCGCCAGGCCATCTTGGTGTTCGCCAACATTCCGCTGGCCTTGGTCGGCGGTGTGGTGGCACTGGCCGTGTCGGGCGAATACCTGTCAGTACCGGCCTCGGTAGGTTTCATTGCGCTCATGGGCATTGCCGTACTCAACGGCCTGGTGCTGGTGACCTGCTTTAACCAACTGGCCGCGCGCGGCCTGCCGATCACGGAGGTGGTACGCCAGGGCGCGCTGCGCCGACTGCGCCCGGTGCTGATGACAGCCAGCATCACCGGGCTGGGGCTTTTTCCACTGCTGCTGGC
This sequence comes from Simplicispira sp., assembly GCF_028687295.1. Classification (NCBI taxonomy): domain Bacteria; kingdom Pseudomonadati; phylum Pseudomonadota; class Betaproteobacteria; order Burkholderiales; family Comamonadaceae; genus Simplicispira; species Simplicispira sp. The sequence goes on along the minus strand of NZ_JAQUAL010000037.1, from coordinate 16,424 downwards.
CACCGGCCCGGGCTCGGAAATCCAGCGCCCCCTGGCCATCGTGGTCATCGGTGGACTGGTCAGCTCGACGCTGCTCACACTGGTGCTGCTACCCATCCTGTACCGCCGTTTTTCCCTCCCCGTTCGCAAGGTGGCTTTATGACCTCGATAGCTACTCGTTCGCAACCCGACTGCCTACTCACCCTGGCCGTACCGCAGGCACTGGAAGAAGAAATTCTGGATCTGTTATGGGCGCATCCAGAGATGGTGCCTGGCTTCACCGTGCTCCACGGCCAGGGCATGGGCGCCCATGTCGCCCTGACCTCCAGCATGGAGCAGGTGCAAGGGCGTGCGCGCCGCGTGCTGGTGCAAGTAGCGCTGCCACAGGCGCAATTGCCCGCGCTGATCGATACGTTGAAACAAGCCCTGCCAAGCCCGCAAATCGCCTACTGGGTGTTGCCGCTGCTCGACTTTGGAAGATTTGGAGACATTGCATGACCTTTCTCTTGTTGAAAACACTGCCGCGCGCGCTGGCCACAGCGTGCGTGGTGTGGGCGGGGGCAAGTGCCATCGCCCCAGCCACCGCGCAAGAACTGGCGCCGGTGCTCCCCCCCACTGACACGGTGGTGCAGGTGCTGGCCCAGCTACCCCAGGTACGCGCCGCAAGCGCTGGCATCCCCCTGGCGCAAGCGCGCAGCCAGCGTCTGCAAGCGGGCCCCCACGACTGGGTGGCCAAGGTCGCCACCAACCGGCGCAGCGACACACAGGGCGGGCGCTTTTCTGAAACCGAGATCGGTCTGGAAACTGGCATGCGCTGGCCCGCCAAAGTCAAGGCAGATCAGCGCCTTGGCTCGGCAGAGGTCAGCGTAGGTCGGGGCATCCATGCCGACGCCTGGCACGAAGCAGCGCGCAGTCTGCTGACTGACTGGTTTGACGCCCTGCGCGACGCCCGCAACACCGCACTGCTGCAAGAGCAGGCACAACTGGCAACCCGGCAATTGGCCACCACCCAGCGCCGGGTGCAAGCCGGGGAGGCCGCGCCGCTGGAGCTGCTGGCGGCGCAAGCGGAAGAAGCCCGCATCCAGGCCCTGGCGGCCCGCGCACGCGCCCAGGCCCACCTGCGCCAACAAACGCTACAGCGCCAGTACCCTGGTCTGCCCGACCCGGCAGGGGCATTGTCCGCCGCTGCCACGCCGTGGCCCGACCAAGATGCCGCAGACCTGCCGGTAGCGCACTGGGCCCAACTGATCCTGGCGGACAACCATGAGCTGGAACTGGCACAGGCGCGGGCCGAACAGGCCCAGCTACAAGCACAGCGCGCACAACTGGAACAGCGCGGTGACCCAACGCTGGGTGTGCGTGCCACGCGCGAACGCAGCGGCCAGGAGAAAGTCTGGGGCGTCTACGTATCGATACCGCTGGGCGGCGCGGGACGCAAAGCCGACTTCGAGGCCGCACTGGCCCAGGCCGAGGTCGCGCTCCAAGAGCAAGAGCAGGTGCGCCAGCGTGTGGAAATTCAGGCGTGGCGTACCGCCAGCGAGGCTGAGCAGGCGCGCACCACACGGCAACAGATGCAGCGGGCGCTGGCGCGCATACAGCAAAGCGCAGCCCTGCAAGCGCGTGCCTATGAACTGGGCGAAAGCCCGCTGGCCGATCTGCTGCTGGCACGGCGCAACGCCCTGGAAGCCCAGTTGGCAGCCGACACTGCATCACTCGACGCAATGCAGGCCCATGCCAAAGTGCTGCTCGACGCCCACCGGCTGTGGAGCATCCCCGGAACAGCAGGGCACTGAAGAGGCCCCGCCCTCCCCTCGCAACGCCAAAAGCCCGCAGGGCGGGCGTTGGGGGAGACAAGTAAAAGAAGACGCTTACAAATCGCGCGCCGCCAGGGCATGGTCGGCAAAGTCACTGAACACGCCGTCCACACCGAGTTGGTAGAACAGCCGGTATTCCGCCTTCGGGTCGCCCTTGAAGTCCGAGGCCAGGCGCTTGGCCTCGCTGCGAAAGGTGTAGGCGTGTACGAACAGACCGACCTCATGGGCATTCTTGACCACATCGGTAGGCGCCATCATCACGCGGTCGCGTTCGTCGATCTTGCCGTCGCCGTTCAGGTCATCGGGTTTGCCGTCCTGGTTCGCATCGACCTGCTTGGACGCAATCAGGTAAGGCTTCCAAGGGCCCACGCCGTCAGCGTAGGTTTTGACCTCCTTGAGCCCTGCTGGCGAGAGCAGGCTGGCAAAGGTGCGGGCATCACCGGCCACGGCAAAGTCATACGGTTTGTCGTAAGGTGCCACCAACGAGATACTGCCGTCGGCATTGACACCGTCAGCATCCACCAGTTGCACCAAGCGCACAGCGGTCTTGGTGCGCAGGTATTTGAGGTTGGAGACCTCGAACGACTGCACGATGACCGGCGAGCCCTTGCTCGTATAGCCGTACTTGGCCAAGGTCGCCAGCAGGCGGTCTTCAAGCGGCAGACCCAGGTTGGCGTGGTAGGTCGGGTGCTTGGTCTCAGGGTACACGCCCACCGTGCGGCCAGCCTTGCTGCCTTCGGCCTTGGCCAAGTCCAGCACCTCGTCGAACGTGGGGATCTGGAACTTGCCGTTGAACGACTGGTCGCGGTCAGACAACGGCTGGATGGCGCGCAATGTCTTGATCTCGGCCAGCGTGAAGTCCGAGGCAAACCAGCCCTCCTCCTTCACGCCGTCAACCATCTTCTGGGTCTTGCGGCTGGCGAACTCGGGGCGCTGCGCCACATCGGTAGTACCAGTGATGTTGGGCTCGTGGCGCGCCACCAACACGCCGTCCTTGGTGGCAACCAGATCGGGCTCGATGAAATCGGCCCCCATCTCAATCGCCTTTTTGTAACCCTCCAAGGTGTGGTCTGGCAGGTAGCCAGCAGCACCTCGGTGACCAATTACAAGGGCCTTGTTGCCATTGAGCGTAGGGGAGGCATCGCTGCCGCCGCAAGCGGCCAGTACCAGCGCTGCGCCCAGGGTCAGGCCCAGCGTTCTTGCACCAAGTTTGTGCATGTTTTACCTCTCTTGTAGTGATGAAATCAGGTCAATATCCGGCATTCAAATGGCAACCGCATGACACGCACCAATAGCAGCAGGCACTGCCGATGCAGTCTGGCATGAAACACCAAAAAGGTGCATTCCAATCAAACCCTGCTTTTTCATGCACCAATATGGGCATGACAACATGTTTTTTAGACATAATGTGATGCTCCACTGGCGCATACCCCCCTTTTGAAGAAAGTCCCTTGCAAATGAAATACGAGTCCGTAGGCAGCTTCCTGGCGCAGGTAGCGCAGCGCAACCCCGGTCAGCCTGAATTTCTTCAGGCCGTCACCGAAGTGATGGAGAGCCTGTGGCCGTTCATTGAAAAGCACCCCCGCTATGCCGAGCACGGCCTGCTCGAGCGCTTGGTCGAGCCCGAGCGCATCGTCATGTTCCGTGTCTCGTGGGTGGATGACCACGGCCAGGTGCAGGTCAACCGTGGCTACCGCATCCAGCACAGCATGGCGATTGGCCCCTACAAGGGCGGCATCCGCTTTCACCCCTCGGTCACGCTGTCGGTACTGAAGTTTTTGGCTTTTGAACAAACCTTCAAGAACGCACTGACCACGCTGCCCATGGGCGGCGGCAAGGGCGGCTCCGATTTCGACCCCAAGGGCAAGAGCCCCGGCGAAGTGATGCGTTTTTGCCAGGCTTTCGTCTCGGAACTGTTCCGCCATGTCGGCCCCGATACCGACGTGCCCGCCGGTGACATCGGCGTGGGTGGCCGCGAAGTGGGCTTCATGGCCGGCATGTACAAAAAGCTGGCCAACAACGCTGCCAGCGTGTTCACGGGCAAGGGCCTGTCGTTTGGCGGCTCGCTGATCCGCCCTGAAGCCACCGGCTACGGCACCGTGTACTTTGCCGACGAAATGCTCAAGACCCGTGGCAAGTCGTTCGACGGCCTGCGCGTGTCGGTGTCGGGCTCGGGCAACGTGGCCCAGTACGCCGTCGAAAAAGCCATGGCCCTGGGTGCCAAGGTGATCACGGTGTCCGATTCCAGCGGCACCATCATTGACGAAGACGGCTTCACCACCGAAAAACTCGCCATCCTGATGGACGTGAAGAACCACCACTATGGCCGCGTGAGCGACTACGCCGCCCGCACCGGCGTGCGTTTTGAAGCCGGTGTGCGCCCCTGGCATGTGCCGGTGGACGTGGCCCTGCCCTGCGCCACACAAAACGAACTGGACGAGGCCGACGCCAAGACCCTGATCGCCAACGGTGTGCTGTGCGTGGCCGAAGGCGCCAACATGCCTTCGACCAACGAAGCGGCCCGTGCATTTGAAGCCGCTGGCGTGCTGTACGCACCGGGCAAGGCCAGCAATGCCGGTGGTGTGGCCACTTCCGGCCTGGAAATGAGCCAGAACGCCATGCGCCTGTCCTGGACGGCAGAAGAAGTCGATGCCCGCTTGCTGCAAATCATGCAAGGCATCCACGCCGCCTGCCTGAAGTACGGCAAGCGTGCCGACGGCACCGTCAGCTACATCGACGGCGCCAACGTGGCCGGCTTTGTCAAGGTGGCCGACGCCATGCTGGCGCAAGGCGTGGTCTGACCCTGCGGCACACTGCGGTAACCAAGGGGGCTTCGGCCCCCTTTTTCTTGGGCGCTGCGGCACGGGCGCCGGGGCCGCAGCAGGGTGGGCCGCAGACCGGCCCGTGGGTCGGTGGCGCCCGCTTTTTCGGCCAGATTGTTCTGCTACGCTCCAGCGCCTATGTCCGTGCCTTCCTCTTCCGCGCAGCGCCCGCCTGCCGGCATGTCGCCCGCCCTGGTCGTTGCGCTGCTGGCCTTGCTGCTGGGCCTGCAGCCCATCACCACCGACCTGTATCTGCCTGCACTGCCCGCCCTGCAAGCCCAATTGCACGCGCCCATGGCGCAGACGCAACTGACGCTGACCGCGCTGCTGCTGGCCTTTGGCTGCTCACAACTGGTGTGGGGGCCGCTGTCTGACCGCTGGGGGCGCAGGCCGATTTTGCTGCTGGGGCTGGCAGCCTATGTGCTGGCGGCGCTGGGCTGCGCGTTGGCGCAGTCCATGGAGGCACTGGTCTTTTGGCGCACGGTGCAGGGCGCCGCCATGGGCGCTGGCGTGATGGGTGCGCGTGCCGTGGTGCGCGACCTGTATGCGCCAGTGCAAGGCGCGCAGGCCATGTCGCGCGCCCTCACGGGTCTGGGCGTCATCGCCTGCCTGAGCCCGCCGCTGGGCGGCCTGCTGGCAGCATCGCTGGGCTGGCGCGCCACCATGGCGGCCCTGGCCTGCTTTGGTGCCGTAGCGCTGTGCATGATGTGGCTGCGCTTTGAAGAATCGCTGGCGCGGCCCAACCCGCAGGCACTGCACCCGGCGCACCTGCTGCGCACCTGGGGCCAAATCCTGCGCCACCCGACTTTTCTGGCGTTTTCTGCCACCACCACCTGCACCTACGCGGGCTTGTTCACCTACCTGGCGGCCTCGTCGTTCACCTTTATCCAGGTACTGGGCTGGAGCCCCACGCAGTACGGGCTGCTGCTGTCGTGCAACGCCCTACTGTACGTCAGCGGCACGGTGCTGTGCCGCCGCTTGCTGGCGCGCTGGGGCGTGCGCCGCAGCATGGCGCTGGCCGGGGCACTCAGCGCTACCGGTGGCACGCTGATGGGCGTGTTTGCTCTGGCGGGCGTGAACAACGGCTGGGCTTATGCCCTGCCGTTTTGGCTTTTTCAAATGGCGCACGGCATCCATATGCCGTGCAGCCAAAGCGGCTCGGTCGGGCCTTTTCCACACGCAGCGGGCACCGCCGCCGCGCTCAACGGTTTTGTCATGATGCTGGTGGCCTTTGGCATAGGCCACTGGCTGGGCCAGCGCATGGATGGCACCGTGCTGCCGCTGGCGCTGGGCGTGTGGTTCTGGAGCCTGTGCGTAGCCGTTGCGGCCTGGACGCTGGTACAAAAATTCGGAGACCCTGCCAAACCATGAACACCACCCTGCCCTGCATCGCCATCGCGGGCCCCACGGCCTCGGGCAAAACCGCTGGCGCACTGGCCATTGCCGCTGTGCTGGCGCGGCGCCTGCCGGTAGAAATCATCAGCGTCGATTCGGCCCTGGTCTATCGCGGCATGGACATTGGCACCGCCAAGCCCACGCCCGAGGAGCGCGCCTTTGTCCCGCACCACCTCATCGACATCCGCGACCCCCTGCTGGCCTACAGCGCCGCCGAGTTTGTACAAGACGCCACGGAGTTGATCGCCGACATCCGCGCGCGCGGCGCACTGCCGCTGCTGGTGGGTGGCACCATGCTGTACTTCAAGGCGCTGCTCGATGGCATCGACGCCATGCCCGCCGCCGACGCTGCCGTGCGCGCGCGCATCGAGGCCCGGGCACACGAGCACGGCTGGCCCGCACTGCACGCCGAGCTGGCCCGCATCGACCCCGCCACCGCCGCGCGCCTGGCCCCCGCCGACAGCCAGCGCATACAGCGCGCCCTGGAGGTCTGGGAGATTTCCGGGCAGCCGCTGTCGAGTTTTCACACTATCAAAACAGGATCTGCAAGCGCACGCCCCATCAGTGCTGGAGCCCTTTTTTCTTTAGAACCCACCGACCGCGCCTGGCTGCACCAGCGCATTGCCCAGCGCTTTGACGCCATGCTGGAGGCTGGTTTTATCGACGAAGTGCGTGCCCTGCGCGCACGCGGCGACCTGCACCCCGACCTGCCCTCCATGCGCTGCGTGGGCTACCGCCAGGCATGGGAAGAACTCGACTTCCAGGCCAGCCGCCCCGCAGGGACGCCACTGAACCTGGGCATGCTGCGCGAGCGCGGCATCGCCGCCACCCGGCAACTGGCCAAACGGCAAATCACCTGGCTGCGCAGCATGCCCGAGCGCAACGCCATCGCCTGCGACCAGCCCACCGCCACGCAGCAACTGGTGCAGGCCGTGCTGCAACGCATAGACGCCAACACCCCATGAACCACGCCGCAGACCGCCCCACCCAGACCCTGCGCGTGCAGGGCCTGGCCAAGCACTACGGCAGCACGCCCGTGTTTGCCGGAGTGGACTTTGCCGTGCAGCCGGGCGAGTTTGTCGCCATCGTGGGGGACTCGGGCGTGGGCAAATCCACACTGCTCAACTGCCTGGCCGGGCTGGACACCTGGGACAGCGGCCACATCCTGCACGGCAGCACCGACCTGGGGCTGTTGGACGAAACGCAGCGCGCGCTGTGGCGCCGCACCCATGTGGGCTTTGTGTTCCAGGCGTTTCATGTGCTGCCGCACCTGGACGTGGCGCACAACGTGGCCCTGCCGCTGCTGCTGTTGCAGCGCCCCGACCCCGAGCGCGTGGCGCAGATGCTGGCCGCCGTGGGGCTGAGCGACCTGGGCGCGCGCCTGCCCGCACAGCTCAGCGGCGGACAGTTGCAGCGCGTAGCCATCGCCCGTGCGCTGGTACACCGCCCCAGCCTGCTGCTGGCCGACGAGCCTACCGGCAACCTCGACCCCGGCACCGCCGCGCGCACCATGGATGTGCTGCTGGCGCAAACGCGCGAGCATGGCGCCGCGCTGGTGCTGGTCACGCACTCGGACGCTGCCGCAGCACGCGCCGATCGGGTGCTGCGACTGACCGCACAGGGCATTGCCGTTTGCTGAGGGCGAAGCGCCGCTGCCAGCGGTAGGCCCTGCGGCACCGCCACCGCGCCCATCCCACAGCCACCGGCACCGGCACCAAAAATTTGGTTAAAAGTGCCTCAAACACTTATCCAGCAAGCGCTACCAGCTATTATTTTTGAAACTAGCAGCGCCTGCCACTGTCACTCGATGGCCAGCCGCTGCGCGCTGCCGCCCTGCTGTTTGGGCAGGGTCAGGATCCCGTTGTCGTACTTGGCCTTGCACTGCGCGGCGTCGATATCTGCGGGCACCAGTGCAGGGCACTGTTCAAGATAAGCGCAACAGGCGTGCACTTCAAGGAGACAAGTGCTCAATCGTTACCTTGCAAAATCACGCTTGTGATAGCGAAACAACAAACTTAGACTGCCCAGCTTCACCCTGCTGCTGAAAACACTTCAATCTACTTTTGACGTTTCTTATCGCAACCAACAGTTTTTAACCAGCTTTACACTATAGATCCCAGGCATTACTGATGTCCAAGCAGCCCACCCCGCAACCACGATAGAAGGCGTGAAAATGACACCCAGCGCAACCCCGCTTTCCCCCGCCCGCAAAGAAATTGCTTTTGTCGATACCGCCGTTGCCGACTGGCAAACCCTGGTGGCGGGCATCCGTCCTGGTATTGAAGTTGTATTGCTCGACAGCAACCGCGACGGCCTTGCGCAGATAGTGCAATGGGCTGAAGGAAAGTCGGGCTACGACGCAATCCATGTGCTGAGCCACGGTAACGTCGGTTCCGTCACTCTTGGCACGCTCAACCTCGATCATTCGGCGGTGATGAGCCGCTCTGGTGATCTGGCTTCGCTGGGCGGTGCTTTGACGGCTGGCGGGGATTTGCTCCTGTACGGATGCCAAGTAGCCGACGGTACAACGGACACCTTCCTTGCGGCACTCGCCGATACTACCGGTGCCGACGTAGCAGCGTCAGACGATCTCACTGGCGCTAGCCGGTTGGGTGGCGATTGGACGCTGGAGCACCGCACTGGTGCGATCCAGGCTCCCCTCATCCAGATCCCGGCCTATACCCATGTCTTGGCCTCGACCGTCTTCAGCTTCGACTCCGGATCCATCACCGGTGAAAACACCCGGACTTACACAATCAAGGACACGACCTCGAACTACTCGCTGCGCTTCGTCACCACCGACACCAGCACCGACCCCTACGCCAAGTTCCACACCTACAACGACTCCAACACCTTCCTGGTGACGCCCTATGACGGCAAGTATCTGTACCTCTCGAACACCCTGGCGGGGGCCGCCGTCACCATCACGGCGGACATAAACAACGATGGAGACTTCGGCGACGCCTTCAAGCTGGTCAGTTTCAAGTTTTCCGACCCCAGCATGATGGGTGGCACCAACACGATCACACCGAACAATATCGCCGCCAATAAAGAAGACGTGGTGGTGGACAGCAGGCCCGAAAACATTGTCGACTACACGCCCACCGTCGCCGCCAATTTCGGCAGCCTTACCTCGCTGACGATCACGTTCGACCCGCAGGTGCAGGGGATCATGCTCGACGATTTCAAAGTCGAACCCTCAGCCCCGGCAACGCCCACCGTCACCGGCGTTACCTCATCCACCACCAACGGTAGCTACAACGCCGGTGACGTGATCAGCATCCAGGTGACGTTCAGCGAATCGGTCACGGTCGATACTACTGGCGGCACGCCACAACTCACCCTGGAAACTGGCACCACCGACCGCACGGCAACTTACGTCAGCGGGAGCCCAGGCACTACGCTTACCTTTGAGTACACCGTGCAGGCCGGTGACACAGCCGCCGATCTGGACTACACCGCCAGCAGCGCGCTGGCCTTCAACGGCAGCAGCATCAACGCTACCACTGGCGGTGCGGCGGCCACGCTGACACTGCCCGCGCCGGATGCAGCCAACTCGCTCGGGGCCAACAAGGCCATCATCATTGATACCACGGCCCCAGCAGCACCCAGTACGCCTGATATGGCACAGGCCTCCGACAGCGGCAGCTCCAACACCGACAACCTCACCAACGACACCACGCCCACCTTCAGCGGCACCGCCGAGGTCGGCAGTACGGTTACCCTCTACGACACCGATGGCAGCACCAGCCTCGGGAGCGCCACCGCCACTGGTGGCAACTGGTCGATCACAGCTTCCACACTATCTGCCGGTGAGCACACAGTCACCGCCAAGGCCACCGATGCGGCGGGCAACGTCAGCGATGCCTCCAATGGTTTATCAATCACCATCGACACCACTGCACCAGCCGCACCAAGCTCCCCCGACATGGCCGCCGGCACCGACAGCGGCACATCGAACAGCGACAACACCACCAGCGATACCACGCCCACATTTACCGGCACGGCTGAAGCCAACGCCACGGTCACGCTCATCAGCTCCGTCAATGGCACCGTCGGCACCGCAACGGCAGACGGTTCGGGCCACTGGAGCATCACCGCCTCGGCGCTGAATAGTGGCGCACACACCATCACGGCAACGTCCACCGATACCGCCGGCAACGTCAGCAGCACCTACAGTGGCCTGTCAGTCACGATTGACGCCACCGCCCCAACAATCATCTTCAGCGCCCTGAGTTTCAGCGCCGATACGGGAAGCAGCAGTACCGACTTCAATACCAAGACGACGGAGCAAACTATCGACGCTACCCTGAGCACGGGTATCGACGTGGGGGACATCGTCTATGGCTCGCTAGACAACGGCAGCACCTGGAGCAACATCACCAGCAAGGTGAGCGGCACCACCTTGAGCTGGGACGGCGTCACCCTCGCCAGTAGCAACACCCTCAAGCTTAAGGTCACCGACAGTGCGGGCAACAACGGCACCGCTGCCAGCCAGGCCTATGTGCTCGACACCACCGCACCCAGCATCACGGTCGTCAGCATCCCCAACGCCCCCATCAAAGTCGGCGATAGCGTGACGGCAACCATTACCGTCGCGGACGATGGCGGCACCACCTACACCTTGGGCAGCAGCACCATCGGTGGCTTCACCCTGAGCAACCTCACGCGCAGCAACAGCACCACCTACACTGCCGATTTCACCGTCACCGAAGGCGGCGCCGACGTGGCCGCCGACAGCGACATCCCCGTCAGCCTGGTGCTTACCGACCTGGCCGGTAACAGCAATACCGCCTACACCACCGCCATCAGCCAGGGCGGCGATGCCATCAACGCCCACAGCCCAACAGACATCGCCTTGAGCAATACCAGCGTGGCCACCATCGCTGGTGCCAATGCTGTTGTCGGTGCGCTCACCAGCAGCGATGCAACCAGCGGTGAAACCTTCACCTACAGCCTCGTGGCGGGTGCGGGAGACACCAACAACGGACTCTTCAACATCAACGGCGGCAACCTGCGCGTCAACGATGCCAGCACGCTTACTGCAGGCAACAGCTACAGCGTGCGCGTGCGCACCACCGATGCGGCGGGTAATACTTTTGACGAAGCATTCACGGTCAACGCCGTCGTCGGCCCGGCCATCGCCAGCGCGACCTACGACGCCAGCACGGGCGTACTGGCCGTCACCGGTTCCCTGATGGAAGCCAACGCGGGTGGCGCAGACATCGCCGTCAGCAAGCTGACCCTGACCGGCGAGGGCGGGGCCACCTACACGCTGACCAGCCCCGACGTCGAAATCACCTCCGCCACCGAATTCAGCGTGACGCTCGATGCGACCGACAAAGCCGCGCTGAATACGATCCTCAACAAAAACGGCAGTACGTCCACCAGCGGCACCACGTTCAACCTGGCAGTTGCCGATGACTGGAATACCCAGGTCACCACCGGCAACACCGCCGATGCGAGCAACGCGGTCACCGTTTCCGGTGTCCCGGCGCCCAGCATCACTAGCGCCACCTACGACTACGCCAGCAACGTCCTGACGGTGACCGGTAGCGGCTTCCTGTCCAAGAGCGGCGCCGTGAACGATATCGACCTCACCAAGCTGACCTTCACCGGCGAAGGCGGTGTGACCTATACGCTGAGCAACGCCACCGGTGTCGAAATCACCTCTGGTACGTCCTTCACCACCACCCTCAGCGGCGCCGATTTGATCAACGTGGAAGCCCTGTTGAACCAGGACGGCAGCGCGTCGGCGGGCACCACAACCTACAACCTGGCGACAGCGGCCAGCTGGAATCGCGGCGACGCGACCGGCGGCAGCGACACCACCAATGGCATCACGGTCAGCAATTACGCCGCGCCCACGGTGACCTCGGCCACCTTTGACGCCAGCACTAACATCCTCACGGTGACCGGCACCAATCTGGTTTCCAAGAGCGGGGCCTCCAACGATGTCGCCGTCTCTTTGCTCAGCCTAGCCGGCGAAGGCGGCAGCTACACCCTGACTTCGTCGGATGTGGAGATCACCGACACCACCAGTTTCGCCGTCACCCTCAACGCCGCCGATCAACTGGTGGTGCGCGGGCTGCTGCACAAGAATGGCACCGCCTCTTCCGGCGCCACGACCTACAACCTCGCCGCCGCCGAAGACTGGATGGCCGGTTCGCATGCTGCCACCGTCGTCGCCGACCTGACCGGCAATGGCGTCACGGTCAGCAATGTGCCGACGCCGACCATCACCAGCGCCGCCTACGATTCCGACAGCGGTGTGTTGACGGTGACCGGCAGCAACCTGTTCAAGAAGGTCGGCGCGAATAACGACATCGACCTGACCCGGCTGACCTTCACCGGTCAAGGTGGCGCAGGAGCGGCCTACACGCTGACCAGCGCCTCCGGCGTGGAAATCACCTCGGACACCGCCTTCACCACGACCCTGACCGGCACCGATAAAACCAACGTCGATGCACTGCTGAACCAGCTTGGCACCAGTTCAATCGACAGCACGCCCTACAACCTCGCCGCAGTCGAAGACTGGCTGGCGGGTGCCGATGCGGCTTCGGTGATCGCCGATGCCACCAACCCGATCACCGTCGCGGTCGCCCCGAAAATCACCTCGGCCACTTACGACGCCAGCACCGGCACGCTGATGGTCACCGGCAGCAACCTGCAGGCGCAGGCCGGGTCGAGCAACGACATCACCGCCAACAAACTCACCTTTACCGGCGAAGGCGGCGCGACCTATACGCTGACCGATACGGCCAACGTGGAGTTGACTAGCGCCACCTCGTTTACGCTGACCTTGAGCGCCACGGACAGGGCGGCTATCAACCAGATTGCCAACAAGAACGGCACCGCCTCGACCGGGGCCACGACCTACAACCTGGCCGCCGACGACGACTGGAACGCCCAGGTGACCGCCGGCAACACGGCGGACACTACCGGCAATGGCATCACCGTCAGCAGCGTCGCTGTGCCGACCCTGACCTCGGCCACTTTCAATGCCGCCACCGGCACACTGGTAGTGACCGGAACCGGCTTTCTCCAGCGTGCTGCGGTCAACGACATCGACGTGACGAAATTGACCATCACCGGCGAAGGCGGAGAAACCCGCACGCTGACCAGCACCGGCGTTGAAATCACCAGTGGCACCAGCTTCAGCGTGACGCTGAACCCTGCAGATCTGGCAGCGGCGAATCTGTTCATCAACAAGACCGGAACGAGTTCGACCGGGGGCACGGTCTACAACCTGGCTGCCGCCGAAGATTGGGCGGCGGGGGCTGATGCGGCGGTCGTCGTCGCTGACCTGACCGGCAACGGCGTCACCGCCAGCAATGTGGCAGTGCCGACCATCACCAGCGCCACCTACAACGCGGTGACCGGCGTGCTGGCACTCACCGGCACCGGCTTCCTGAAGCTCAGCGGGGCCGCCAACGACATCATTGCCAACAAGCTCACCATCACCGGCGAAGGTGGAGCGGCTTTGTCTTACACCCTGACCGACACGGTCAACATCGATATCACCAGCGCCACAGCGGCAACCCTCACGCTGTCGGCCACCGACAAGGCCGCCGTCAATCTGCGCATCGACAAGGCCGGCACCAGTTCGACCGGCGGCACCACCTACAACCTGGCCGCCGACGAAGACTGGGCGGCCGGTGCCGATGCGGCAGTGGTCGTGGCCGACTTGACCGGCAACGGTATCACCGCGACCTTGAACCAGGCCCCCGTCATCACCAGCAACGGTGGCGGCGCCACCGCTGCGGTCAGCGTGGCAGAAAACACCACGGCGGTGACCACCGTGACCGCCACCGATGCGGACGGTGACACACTGAGCTACAGCATCGTGGCGCCCGCCACACTGCTGCGCAGCCCCAGCCCCGGCGCACTGCTTGTCGGTGATGACGCAGGCAAATTCTCTATCGATGCCGCAGGCAGGTTGGTCTTCAACCCCGCTCCCGATTTTGAAAACCCGCAGGACCAAAGCGATACCGTCGGCAACAACACCTACGTGGTGACCGTCAAGGTCAGTGACAACAAGGGCGGCAGTGATCTCCAGACGATCACCGTCACCGTCACCGACGTGGCCGAAGGCGGCGGCGAGGAGCCACCACCTCCTCCTAAAGATGACGCCGACGGCGTGAGCGGCGAAGTTGAAGCCCAAGTGCCCGGCTTACCCGGCCCGGGCGGCGTTATCGTTCCCGGCGACGGCAACGGCGATGGTGTCGCTGACAGTGAACAGCCCGCTGTCTCCTCGGTGCCCTTCCTGGTCACCACCACCGCCCAAACCAACCCTGGCAACGCCCCACCGGTCTATGTCACCCTGGTGGCCAGCAGCCAAGACGGCAAGGCGCCCACAGGCTCCACCGCCGCGCTGCGCGACGTCAGGCAGCTCGACGCTCCGGCCGACAAGCCCGCCGATGTGCAAATGCCCCTGGGCCTGCTCAGCTTCAAGGCCGACGTGCCCACCAATGGCGCCACCGAATCCTTCAGCCTGTACGTGGACGCTACGCTGGCCATCAACGGCTACTGGAAGCAAAACGCCCAAGGCAGCTGGGTCAACCTGGCCAGCGCCGCCTACGGCGGCCAACTGGTGCGCGAAGGCGACAAATGGCGCCTGGACTTTGAACTCCAGGACGGTGGCGAATTCGACAGCGATGGTACCGCTGATGGCGTCATCTCCGACCCCGGCGCTCCGGGCTACCGCACGAGCACTCCCGGCGTGGCCAATACCACCCCGGCCATCACCTCTGGCGCCACCGCCAGCGTGGCCGAGAACGCCGCTATCAACACCGTGGTCTACCAGACCATCGCCACCGACCCCGATGCGGGTCAGAAGCTCACCTACAGCCTCTCGGGCACCGATGCGGCGCTGCTGGCCATCGACAGCAGCACCGGCGCTGTTACCTTGAAGGCTAGCGCCGACTACGAAACGAAGAACAGCTACAGCTTTAACGTCACTGCCACCGATGACGGCGTCGGCAGCCTGAACGCCACGCAAGCCGTCACGCTCAGCGTCACCGACGTCAACGAAGCCCCCACCGCCGTCACCCTGACCGGCACCACGACCAGCCTGGCCGAGAACACCCACATCGCCAGCCGGCGCGAAGTCGCCACTGTCCGCGTCACCGACGACGCACTGGGCAGCAACGCAGTGACCCTCTCGGGCCGGGATGCAGGCAAATTTGAAATCGCTGGTGGCAAGCTCTACCTCAAGGCTGGCACAGTGCTGGACTTTGAGACCCAGAGCAGCTACGCCGTCACCGTCAGCGCCACGGACAGCACCGTAGCCGGCTCCAGCCCGGTCAGCACCAGCTTCACGCTGCGCGTCACCAACATCAACGAAGACGGCGACAGTGACAATGACCAATTCCCCGACGCACTGGAAGCCGCACACGGCCTGAGCGTGGGCACCAAAGACAACGACGTCTTTGGCAGCACCAAGTTCTACGCCATGCAGCTGTACCGAGACACCCTGTTCCGCGAGGCCGAAGGCGAAGGTCTGGCCTACTGGCAAGAAGTGCTCGACAGCGGTGCACAAAGCCGCGTGGAAGTGGCCCAAGCCTTCCTGAACTCGCCCGAATTCCAAGCCCAGGCCGGGGCGCTGGCGCGGCTGTACTTTGCCGCCTTCGACCGCATTCCCGACGAAGCAGGCATGACCCACTGGATGGAACAGCTGCACAGCCAAGGCCAAACCCTGGAGCAAGTGGCCCAGGGCTTTGCCGACAGCAGCGAATTCCAGGCCCAGTACGGGGCGCTAGACAACACCGGCTTTCTGAAAACGCTGTACCAGAACGTGCTGGGCCGCGCCCCGGACGAAGCAGGACTGGCCTACTGGCTGGGCCAACTCAGTGGCGGCACCACCCGTGGCGAGGTACTGGCCGGGTTTGCCCAGTCGGGGGAATACAAGGTGCAGATGCAGGAAGAAGTGGCGGTGACGCTGCTGTACGTGGGGCTGCTGGGTCGCTCGCCCGAGCAAGGAGGCTACGAGCACTGGCTCGACCAGATCACCAGCCAGGGTGATGCGCTGGGAGCGATGGAAGTATTTATACAGTCCGATGAGTACCACGACCGGTTCTTGCCAACGCAGAGGCAGCCGCAACCGTTAGAACACAGTCTGGAAGAAACGCCAGTCCAGCTCGTGGGGGTGGATTCGATGATTGCGTGATGTGCCGTTGAGCTGCCAATGCCACTGCTCGAAGAATAACCACAGTGGCACTCTGCGGTAAACGGTGCCTCCCCCGCCAGGGCGCCACAATCGGCGCCATGTTTGCTTTGCTTCGCACTTGGTCGCTGCAAGAGCTGCGCCACCACCCCTGGCGCAGCGCCGCCGCCGCCTGCGCCGTGATGCTGGGGGTGGCGCTGGCGTTTGCCGTACACACCATCAACGCCTCGGCACTGGATGAGTTTGCCC